>NZ_JBFPFX010000007.1:0-232822 GCF_047978245.1 Pseudomonas sp. LFS044 | reverse complement strand
GTCTCCCACAGGGTTATGCAGCGCCGCAGTCAATGTGGGAGCCGGCTTGCCGGCGATGGGGCCAGTGGGAACAGCATCAACCCTGGCGGAATACCAAAGCCTTCAAGCCCCCCGCCGGGTCCGCATCAGGAAACTCCGGCGGGTTTTTCAATCGCTCGATGAAGGCCAACGTTGGCGCCTGCTCCGCCATCCCCTCGATCAGAAACTCCGGCCCAATCCCCGGGTCATTAACACACGCCAGCACCGTCCCCCCCTCGCTCAACAATTCCGGCAACCGCCGCAAGATCTTCGCGTAATCCTGGGTCAGCACGAAACTGCCCTTCTGGAAGGTCGGCGGGTCAATGATGATCAAGTCATACGGGCCATACTTGCGCACCTTGCCCCACGACTTGAACAGCTCATGGCCCAGGTACGCCACCCGGGAGGCGTCGTGGCCATTGAGCCGATGGTTGTCGCGGCCACGCGACAGTGCCGACTTGGCCATGTCCAGGTTGACCACCTGTTCGGCGCCGCCCGCTATGGCCGCCACCGAAAAACCACAGGTATAGGCAAACAGGTTGAGCACCCGCTTGCCCGCTGCCTGCTCGCGCACCCAGCGCCGGCCATAGCGCATGTCCAGGAACAGGCCGTTGTTCTGCCGCACGCCGAGGTCGAGCAGGTAGGTCAGGCCATCTTCGATCACCTCGCGCTGCTGGCACGGTTCGCCCCACAGCCACTGGCCAGGGCTGTCCGGCAGGTAGCGGTGCTGGATGAGGATGGCTTGGCCACCCCATAGCGGGCGCTCGGCCAGGTTACGCAGCATGGCCTCCAGCTCCGCCAGCTGACCTTGCGGCGGTTCGCGAAACAGCGCCACCGACAATACGCCCTGCAGCCAGTCGACGGTGACCTGCTCCAGCCCCGGCCAGCAGCGACCGCGGCCATGGAACAGGCGGCGGGTTTCCTGCGGGGCGGGGTCGAGGGCGGTGAGCAGATGCTGTTCGAGGGTCTGGATCGGCGAAGTCATGGCGGGTCGCAAGCAGATAAAAGGGAGCATTCTACCCTTTGGCTGC
The DNA here is from genome assembly GCF_047978245.1 of Pseudomonas sp. LFS044. NCBI lineage: Bacteria > Pseudomonadati > Pseudomonadota > Gammaproteobacteria > Pseudomonadales > Pseudomonadaceae > Pseudomonas > Pseudomonas sp. LFS044. The sequence continues at coordinate 231,773 of NZ_JBFPFX010000007.1, read as the reverse complement.
GAGCTGCGCCGAACGGAACCACCAACCCTGCTGCATCCCCGCCGCTGCCAGCAGGATCAGGGCAACGCCGAGCCACTGCAATGGCGCCAGTCGGTGGCCGAACGCCACCCAGTCGACCAGAATCGCAGCGATCGGGTAGATGAACGACAGCGCACCGGTCAGCGCTGTGGGCAGCCGCTGAATGGCGCTGTACAGCAGCACGTACATCAACCCGGTGTGGACCATGCCCAGTGTCAACAAGCTAGCCAGTGCAGAGGGCTCGCCAGGCAGCCCGCCAAGCTTGACCCAAGGCGCCAGCAACAGCACGCCGGTGGCTACCTGGACCAAGGCAATCAGGTGCGGGGGTGTGCCTTTCAGGCGCTTGATGATGAGTGCGGCGATGGCATACAAGAGCGCCGCGCCCAGGGCCAGGCCAATGCCCAGCAGGTAGTCCTCACCGCTGCCCTGCCCCGCACCATGGGCGCTGACAATCGCCAACATGCCGAGGAAGGCCACGCTCAACCAGGTGACCTTGGCCGCCGTGATCTTCTCGCCCAGAAAGATCGCCGCCAGCCCCACCAGCATGAACGGTTGAACGTTGTACACCGCCGTACCGATGGCAATCGATGCCCGCGAATAAGAGGCGAACAGCAACACCCAGTTGCCGACGATGGCTACACCGCTGACGATGGCCAGCAGGAAGGCAGTACGGCTGATCATGCCCGGCTTGAGGAAACCGAAGGCGGCGCAGATCACCAGCAACGTGCCAGTACCAAACACGCAGCGCCAGAACACCACCTCCAGCACCGGCTGCCCGGACACCAGCACGAACCAGCCGATAGTTCCAGAAATCAGCATGGCAGCCACCATTTCCAGCGAGCCGCGGCGCAATGAACTGTCCATCCCACACCTCCCATTGACGATGGCCACAGTATGCAAGGGGCGCGCAGCAGCCTTCCAGCGGATAACCAAGGCCATTTGCCGAACTAGCCTTTACTATCAAGGCAAATCATTGGTTCTACCTGACGAGGCGAAAATGACCGATACGATCGACCAATTGCTGATCAATGCCTTGATGGAAGACTCCCGCCGCTCGCTCAAAGCGCTGGCGCAGATTAGCGGGCTGTCGGCCCCCAGCGTCAGCGAGCGCCTGCGCCGCCTGGAGGAGCGCGGTGTGCTGCGCGGTTACACCGTGGATGTCGACCCCCGCAGTTTCGGCTACCAACTGCAGGCCATCGTGCGCATCCGCCCGCTGCCTGGGCAATTGCAGGAGGTGGAACGGCAAATCGTCGCCATCCCGGAATTCACCGAGTGCGACAAGGTAACGGGCGAGGACTGCTTCATCGCCCGCCTGCATGTGCGTTCGATGGAGCAACTCGACACCCTGCTTGACCGCATCAATGTACTGGCTGAAACCAACACGGCGATCATCAAGAAAAGCCCGGTCAAGCGGCGCCTGCCACCTATGGACGGAGGGCCAGGAAAATCTGACTAATTTTTGTACACACGAATGTCACCTTAGGTGCCATTTTTGTGTGCACAAGTGCTAGCAATGCCCCAATACGTTACACCAGTTTCGCAACTAATTTTGACCAAATGATCAACTAATTCATCCACTGCAAATTTAAACCTGTTCATTTGGTCAACTTATACTTCATTTATTTCATTCACTTATGTTTCAGAACTATAGATTCAAAATAGTGGCTAGCTGAGCACTGGTTTATGCCTGGCATGGAACTCGCTTTTGTGTGTTCGTGTTTTGTATACACGTTAAACAAAACATAAATACACAAGAACCCGCGGCGCCGGCCCAACCCCGGCCGCCGCGTCCAGAACCCAGTGATGCCAACGCTGCACCGACGAGATGGCGAGCCCGTGCGCATGCCCGCTCATCGCAGTCCACGTGCATCAGGAGCCTGCCGGAATGCGTACCAGCCTCGAACTCGCGCCTGAACAATCCGTCGCCAGCAGCACCCCCTCATCCACCCTCGCCGGCCATGCGCCCGCACTTGAACTGAGCCCCCGCCTGCACAACCGCGACCTCGCACCAACCCGCCTGGAGGGCCGGCGCTGGGGGCGCTACAGCATCTTCGCGTTGTGGACCAATGACGTTCACAACATCGCCAACTACTCCTTCGCCATGGGCTTGTTCGCCCTGGGCCTGGGTGGCTGGCAGATATTGATGTCATTGGCGATCGGCGCAGCGCTGGTGTACTTCTTCATGAACTTGTCCGGCTACATGGGGCAAAAGACCGGGGTGCCGTTCCCGGTCATCAGCCGCATTGCCTTTGGTATCCATGGCGCGCAGATCCCGGCGCTGATCCGCGCCGTCATCGCCATCGCCTGGTTCGGTATCCAGACCTACCTGGCCTCGGTGGTGCTGCGGGTGCTGCTCACGGCTGTGTGGCCGCAACTGGCCAGCTATGACCACAACAGTATCCTGGGGCTTTCGAGCCTGGGCTGGGTGTGCTTCGTGGCCATCTGGCTGGTGCAACTGGTGATCCTCGCCTACGGCATGGAGATGGTGCGCCGTTACGAGGCCTTCGCCGGCCCGGTGATCCTGCTGACCGTGGCCAGCCTGGCGCTGTTCATGTACTTCAAGGCCGATGCGCGCATTGCCTGGTCGGTGGCCGAACCGCTGACCGGTTACGAGATGTGGCGCAATATCTTCGCCGGTGGCGCGCTGTGGCTGGCGATCTACGGCACCCTGGTGCTCAACTTCTGCGACTTCGCCCGCTCCTCGCCCTGCCGCAAGACCATCCGGGTCGGTAACTTCTGGGGCCTGCCAGTGAACATTCTGGTGTTCGCAATGATCACCGTGGTGCTGTGCGGCGCGCAGTTCAAGATCAACGGCCAGATCATCGACAGCCCGACGCAGATCGTTGCCAGCATCCCCAGCACCGCATTCCTGGTCCTGGGTTGCCTGGCGTTCCTGATCGTCACCGTGGCGGTGAACATCATGGCCAACTTCGTCGCCCCGGCGTTCGTGCTCAGCAACCTGGCGCCGCGCCACCTGAACTTCCGCCGCGCCGGCCTGATCAGCGCCACCCTGGCGGTGCTGATCCTGCCATGGAACCTCTACAACAGCCCGGTGGTGATCGTGTACTTCCTGTCCGGCCTGGGTGCCCTGCTCGGCCCGCTGTACGGGGTGATCATGGCCGACTACTGGCTGCTGCGAAAAGGCTGCATCAACGTGCCGGAGCTGTACAGCGAACACCCGGCCGGAGCCTATCACTACAGCAAAGGCATCAACCTGCGCGCTGTCGCCGCCTTCGTGCCTGCAGCACTGCTGGCCATCGTCCTGGCACTGGTGCCCAACTTCCATGCCATCGCGCCGTTTTCCTGGCTGATCGGCGCTGGCATCGCTGCGGCGGTGTACCTGCTGATCGCCCCGCGCAACCGTCAATACGCTGATGTCAGCGGCGAGTGCATCGCCGTCGACCACAGCAGCCACTGATCAAGGAGCAGTACCCATGCGTATTCTGATCGCCAACGTGAACACCACCGAAGCCATTACCGAAGCCATCGCCGAACAGGCGCGCAGCGTGGCCTCGCCCGGCACCGAAATCGTCGGCCTGACCCCCTGGTTCGGCGCCGAATCGGTGGAAGGCAACTTCGAGAGCTACCTGGCCGCCATCGCCGTGATGGACCGTGTACTCGCCTACGAGGGCCCGTACGATGCGGTCATCCAGGCCGGTTACGGCGAACATGGCCGCGAAGGCCTGCAGGAGCTGCTGAACGTGCCGGTGGTGGACATCACCGACGCCGCAGCCAGCACCGCGATGTACCTGGGTCACGCCTACTCGGTAGTGACCACGCTGGACCGAACCGTGCCGCTGATCGAGGACCGCCTGAAACTGTCCGGTTTGGACGCGCGATGTGCCTCGGTGCGCGCCAGCGGCCTGGCCGTGCTGGAGCTCGAGGCCGACCCGCAGCGTGCCGTGCAGGCCATCGTCGAACAGGCCGAACGCGCGGTGCGCGATGACAAGGCAGAAGTGATCTGCCTGGGTTGTGGCGGCATGGCCGGGTTGGATGAGCAGATCCGCCAGCGCACCGGGGTGCCGGTGGTAGATGGTGTAAGTGCAGCGGTGACCATTGCCGAGTCGCTGGTGCGAATGGGGTTGAGCACGTCGAAAGTGCGGACCTATGCCACGCCGCGGGCGAAGAAAGTGGTGGGCTGGCCGATGCAGTTCGGGCGCTAGGTTGGTACCGGCCTCATCGCCCTACCCTGTGGGAGCCGGCTTGCCGGCGATGAGGCCGGTGCAGTCAAACCATCATCCTGGCCAACCGCTGCGCACTGCCACAGGCCAAGGTAAACCCCAATGCGCCATGCCCCACGTTCAGCCAAAGGTTTCGGTAGGCCGTAGCCCCAATAATCGGCACCCCGGTAGGCGTGGCCGGCCGCATCCCCGCCCACTCCACCGCCTGCCCATAATCCGCCGCGGCCGGCAACGTATCGCGCGCCAACCGGCGCATGCTTTCAAGCCGGCGCGCATCCACCGACTCGTCGAAACCGACGATATCGACCATCGCCGCCACCCGCAGCTGCCGACCCAGGCGCGCATAGACGACCTTGCGCTCGTAATCGGTAATGCTGACCTCCGGCGCCCGATGCTCCGCGCCGATCGGCGCAGACAGGCTGTAGCCCTTCAAAGGATAAACCGGCAGTTCCAGGCCCCGCAGCGCCAGCCCGGCACTGCGATGACCTGCGCACAGTACCAGGCGCTGCACATCGACCCGCTCACCTCCCAGCTGCAGCGCGACGATCTGGTCCTGGTGCTTGTGCAGCTGAGTCACTGGCTTGCCTAGCAAGAACCGACACTGCCCAGATGCCTGCAGGTGCGCGGCCAGGCGTTCACAGAAGCGGTGACAGTCGGCGACTTCCTCATCGGGCGTCAATACGCCCCCCACGAACGGCGCCTCGGCCAAGGCGGGCTCCAGGCCCCTGAGTTCGTTGGCATCGAGCACCCGTTGGCTCTGCGGGTCAAGCAAACGCTCACGCCCATGGGCGAACGCCCGTGCACTGCGGAAGGCGACCAATTTGCCGTTACGTCGCCAGGCAAAATCGGTGATGCCATCGTCCTCGCGCCAGCGGGCCAACGTGGCCTGGCTTTGCAGTGCCAGCGCGAGCAACTGTGCGCCGTTGCGACGGTTGACGCTGCTGCGGCAGGCGAGCATGAACCCCATCAACCAGCGCCACTGCGCCGGGTCCATGCGCAAGCGCAAACGCAGCGGTGAATCCCCCTGCAGCATCCAGCCCAATGCCTGCCACGGCACACCGGCATCGGCCAAGGGCGCGACATAGCGGTATGACAGCTGCCCGCCATTGGCGAAACTGGTGGCAGACGCCAGGCTGTCGCGCGCCTCGACCAGGTCTACCGACATCCCCTCGCGCACCAGCGCATAAGCGGTTGCCAGGCCAATCACCCCACCACCAATGACCGTCACCTGCTGCTTCATGCATTGCCCCTGTTTCGGCTCCCGTACCTAGACAGTAACAGTGGATCAGGTCGGGCAGCTATGCTCGCCGCCATTCAGGCCCTGGCGCACGTTACGGCTCAGCAGGCTGGCCTTGCCGTCGTGCCAGGTCAGGGTCAGCACATACAGGGTGTCGAAGTCATCGCCGTTCCAGTCCTCGGTGATCACCCGCTCATCGCCCAGCGCCTTGCCGGCCACGGTATTGATGAGTTCGGGCAGGTAGCCATGGGACCAGGCCGTGTAGACGGTGGCGTTGCGGTATTTTTCGCTGAGCAGTTCGTCTGCGAGATCATCCGTGTCGTTGGCGCCGTAATCGATGTTCACCGGCAAGCCCAGACGGATGGCGCTGGGGGTGATGGTCATCAACGGGCGGATGTAGCTGTAACTCTGGTCGGTACTGCCTTCTTCGACATGCCGCGTGGGGTTGGCAGCAAACACGTAATCGGCCTTGCCGAAACGCTCAGGCAGCAGCGTGGCCAGGTCCAGCGCTCGATTCAACCCTTGGCAGTTCAACTGCCCCAACCCTTCACCGGGCTTTTCGGCATGGCGCAGAAACACCAGCGTCTGGGTACCGTCCACCGGTTCAGCGCGGCTTTCGACCACCTCCAGTGCCAGTGGCACGGCCGCAGCGACGAGGGCCAGGCTCAGCAGCAGGTGGCGTCGACGTCGAAGGAAAGTTGGCAACTTCATGTAAGCAGGCTCTTGTGGCGATGAGTATCGGGTTGACCCGCCACATTGCCCATGGCTGAAGCGCCCAGGCGTCCCTGTAGTGAATGCCATCCCTGGCAACGAGTAGGGGTCAGAGTGCCCTCAACCCGTTTGGTTCCTCCTTGAGCGTGAATGCCGTTCCGTGGGCAACGCTTAAGCTAAGGCATGGGTGTTGCTGAATTATTTCTGGGAAGGTGGATATCCGGACCTCGTTTTCATTGCAGCGAGGGTAGCTGGGCGGAGTCTTGCGTGGAAACGGTATTGATGATGGTCACGTCGAAAACCTGCTCGATCACCTGTTTCGGGCCTTGATTCAGGCTCCAGGTGAAAATCACAAGGAAGCCGAGCATGAACACGAACAGAACGGAACCCACGAGGCTCTGTGCCACCCCAAGCCAAAAGCCCGGTTTGGCATTCCTGATCTCACTGCTGGCCTTGTCGGAATAGTACTGTTGGAGCTCCATCGCCTGTGTAGAGATAGATGCATCGAGAAAGCCCTGAGCTAGCTGGCTGGCCTGGTTACGGTAGCTTTCAAGTTGGGTTTCACTATTGCTCACATCGTGGAACGGCGTCAGGTCGTCGTCCTTTGGCTCCCTGCCGTACTTGACCTTGAATGTTTTGATGTATTCGATCTTCTGCCGTTTATACAACGAATACGCAATGACCCCCAATGTGTCCTGCTCATTCTCTACAAGGACCGAATAAATGTGGTTGTAACAACCGTCGGCCATCAGGCTGTTACCCCTTTTGTATCCGAGAGTAGGCGGCCTCGAACGCAGCCTTCAACTCCGAGCGTGTTTTTCTCGTGCTGCTGACAATGGCTGTCAATTCTCGCGGCAGCTCAATTTCCATTCGTGCCCCCGACGCGACCAGCAAAGCGTTTGCCTCACGCACTGCGCGCGAGGAAAAATACGATTTCATGGATTTACCCCTTCACTTAACCTGTTTGCAAGGGTAGCCATACCGGATTCACCTCTCAATCAGACGCGGGTCAACAGGGCATGTAGTACTTTTCGACCTTGCGCAGGAAGTGGACTACTCAACCATCTCGCGTCAGCACTTCCAGCAGCTGGATCTCGAACGTCAGGTCCGAATTCGGCGGTATCGCCCCCACGCTGCGCTCGCCATAGCCCAGGTGCGCTGGCACCTGCAGTTTGCGCTTGCCACCCACGCGCATCCCCATCAGGCCCTGGTCCCAGCCCTTGATCACGCGGCCGGTGCCGATCACGCACTGAAAGGGTTTGCCGCGCGACCAGGATGAATCGAACTCGCTGCCATCGGCCAGCCAGCCGGTGTACTGGGTGGTGATGAGGGCACCTTTGACGGCGGCTTTACCCTCGCCTTCGACGAGGTCGGTGATCTGCAGTTCGCTGCTCATGGGCATCCTCCAACGGTGAAAAATCATGGCCGCCCTTTTCTCAGGAATCCACGTGTTTGGCAAGCAGGCGCCGCTCAACCCAGCTGCTCGAACGCTTGCTCCCCGGTCAGCTCGGTGGTCTGGTTGGCGAAGCAGTACCAAGCGGGTTTCTGTTCGACGAAGATCTGCAAGTCGAAATCCCAGGCATCATCGCCGTCGAGCAGGCCCACCGGCACCGCATAGGCGTCATTGGCCTTGAGCCGGTAATAAAGGTGAGTACCGCAGCGCCCGCAGAAGCCGCGCTGGGCCCAGTCAGAGGAGTCATAGACGCTGGGCGTGCGTCCCTCGACCTGCGGCGGCTGGCTGCAATGGACGACCAGCAACGGCCCACCGGTCCATTTGCGGCACATGCTGCAATGGCAGGCACAGATGCGGGTGTTGTCGACAGTGACGTGCATCCGGGTGTCGCCGCAGAGGCAACTGCCGTGCTTTTCCAAGGTCATGGTGGGGCTCCTCGCGTTGGCTGGGAGGGCAAGTATAGATCGCCCCCGCACAACGGCTCGCAGCCCCGGCGGGCCAGCGCCGGCCTGGATCGAAAGCGAGGGTTACGATTTGACCGGGGTGAGCACCGGCTCGCCGGCAAAAAAGGCCTGCAGGTTACGCAGCACCAGGGCGACCGTGTCACGCGCAGCCTCCGGCGACTGGCCGGCGACATGGGGCGTGAGCACGGTGTTGTCGAGGGCCTTGAGGGCATCGGGGACGGCCGGTTCGTCATCGAACACGTCCAGTGCAGCGCCAGCCAGTTGGCCACGCTGCAATGCTTCGACCAGCGCCTGGGTGTCCACCACGCTGGCACGGGCGATATTCACCAGGTAGCCCTCGGTGCCCAACGCTTGCAGCACCTGCGCATCGACCAGATGACGCGTATTGGCACCGCCAGGGGTGGCCACAACCAAGATGTCGACGGCACCAGCCAGTTGCACAGGGCTCTCGTACCAGGCGTAGGGTACGTCCTGGCGTGGTGTGCGGCTGTGGTAACTGACGGTCATGTCGAAGCCGAGATTGGCACGTTTGGCAATGGCCAGGCCCACTGCGCCCAGGCCGAGAATGCCGAGCCGTTTGCCGCTCACAGAGGGGCTGATCACCCGGTTCCACTCGCCCCGCCGTGTGCTGGCATCGGCACGCGGGATGTCGCGCAGCAGCGCCAGCAGCATGGCCAGGGTGTGATCAGCCACAGCCGCGGCATTGGCGCCGGCGCCGTTGGTAACGGTGATGCCACGGGCAGCGGCGGCGGCCAGGTCTACTTGTTCGTAACCGGCGCCGATCACGCAGATGATCTGCAGCTTGGGCAAGGCTTCGATTTCGGCAGCGGTCAGGCCCAATGGGCCGCGAGTGAGCACGGCATCGATTTCGGCGGCATGGCGCTGGATGGCGTCGGCGCGCAGTTGCGGGGACGGGGCGCGTATCAGGCGGTAGCCGGCCTGTTCCAGCAGCGGCAGGTAATCGTCGACGGTCTCCACCAGTACCAGGACTGTTTTCCTCATGCTCACCCTCCGGCTCGAATTCGAAGGGGCATTATGGGGAGTCTGTGAGCGCTTGCCGATGTTTTTGTGTGGCCCTTGAGATCCAGCGCCGCCCGCGCGGCGCATCGCTAAGCGCTTGCCTTGGGATCTTCAGTGCTCTTGAGATCGAGCGCCGCCCGCGCGGCGCTTCGCGGGTCAAGCCCGCTCCCACATTTGTTGCAACGTGCCATGGCCTGATAGGCCATAGTTGTCAGCCTTGTTGGCATGACGCGATGTTTCGACTGGCGCTGCCGGCGCCCCGCCTGTCTTCAGCCATGCGCCAAGGCTGACAACCATGGCCTGACTGGAACGGCGCGTTGCAACAAATGTGGGAGCGGGCTTGCCCCGCGAAGCGCCGCGCGGGCGGCGCTCGATCTCAAGGGCCACACAAAAACATCGACGAGCACTTACAAGCCCACACGTTTACTGCGCGAACGCCCGCCCAAGCCCGCCCGGCACGCCACTGCTGTCGGTTTCCTGCCACGGGCCATCCGGGCTCAGCGACCAGCTCCAGCCACTGTTTTCATAGCGGTAATAGGTGCGCTGCCGGTAGAAGGTGTTGGGCTTTTTCTCCAGCACATACACACCCAGCTTAGGGTCCCAGTGGCTTGCCCCACCCGGTGGCGGGGCAAAGCTTGCGGACGTGCGCGGCATCGGTTTGGGGATCGCCGCAGGCTTGCTCGGCTGGGTGGAAGGCTGGCTGCCCGGCAACGGCTTGACCACCGGCCCCTTTTGCGGCGGCACCGTCTCGATCGGCGGTGCCGGCTGCTCGTACGGCTCACGCACCGTACACGCGGACAAACCCAAGGCCAGGGTGATCAGGGTCAGGCGGACGGCGTTTCGCATGGCAGTGTTCTCTTACGGGTCGGGGCTGTCGATGGTCAGGTGCTGAAGGGCCTGGGTAGTGTTGGCCAGCGGTGCGCCCTGGCCGATCCACTCGCCATGGGTGGGCTGGCCCGCGCGCGATACGCGTGCAACCAGTTGGACTTCGGCAAAGTCGGACAGTTTCATCTGCGGCATCATCGCATCGGCGTCGGACAACTCGACTTCCAGTGGCAACTGCGCCACGGTCACTCGCTTGGCCGCCAGCGGCATGGGCGGGCCGTTGCTGGCACGGGCGAAGATGAACACGGTGTCGTCGGGTTTGACCTTGTCCTTCAGGGCGGCTGCCAGTTCAACCCGCACTTTCAGGCGCGCAGCTACCGCTACCGAAGGCTTGGAACCGGTGCTGCCCAGGCGCTCAGCCGCGCGGTCGATGCCGCCTTGCAGCGCTGCCCGCGAGGCATCGCCTTCAGGCAATTGCGCCAGCAGGCGCTTCCAGTAATCGATAGCCTCCTGATAACGCTCGCCCTCGAATGCGGCGATGCCACGCAGGCCGAGGCTGGTGACTTCGTTCGGGTCGGCCTTGAGCGCCTCGTCGGTCAGCGCCTGCACCTGCGGGCTCCATTGCTTGTTGGCGGCAAAGTACTGAGCCTGGGCCCACTGGCCCAGCAACTCGGGCTGGCGGCCGGCCAGGGCGACGGCGCGCTCGTAGGCCTTGGCGGCATCTGCCGGGCGCTGCTCGGCCATGTAGGCGCGGCCAAGGAAGTACAGGCCTTCGGCGGAGTCCGGCTGGGCCTGGACGGCGCGCTCCAGGCGCGTGGTCATTTCTTCCATCGACTTGGGCGCTGCGGCGAACTCCTGCGTCAGCTCGACCTTGTCGGCGGCGCCAAAGTGCAGGTACAAGCCAAGCGCCATGGCTGGCACCAGCACCGCGGCCAACAGGGGCAGCACCTTGCCCAGGTGGCCCTGGCGCGGCGCCTCGGCACCCTCGGTGTCGGCCAGCAGCTCACGCGCAGCTTCATCGCGGCCGTTGGCCAGTTGCGTTGCGTCCAGTACACCAGCGGCCTGCTGGGCCGCCAATTCGGCGACACGCTCCTGATACAGGGCAACGTTCAATGCGGTGCGGTCTTCTTCCTGCTGGCGGCTCCGGCCACGCAGGATCGGGATCAGCAAAAAGCCGAGGGCGGCGAGCAGCAAGAGGCCCGCGCTTAGCCAGAATTCAGTCATGGTTCTGTTCTTTATCCAGCAGTTTGGCGAGACGCTCGCGTTCTTCGACGGACAGCTCATGCGAGCCTTGGGCAGCCGGCACGCGACGCCGACGGACAATGACCGCCAGCGCCACGAAGCCCCCCACCAGCAGAATGCCCGGGCCGAACCAGAGCAACCAGGTACGCCCACTGAGCGCCGGCTTGTAGCGCACGAAGTCGCCATAGCGGTCGACCATGAAGTCGACGATCTGCTGGTTGCTCTTGCCTTCGCCAAGCATGCGGAAGATCTCGCGGCGCAGGTCGGCGGCTATCGGCGCGTTGGAATCGGCGATGTCCTGGTTCTGGCATTTGGGGCAGCGCAGTTCCTTGGTCAATTGCTGATAGCGCTCGCGCTCGGCGTCGTCGCGGAACTGGTAGGTATCGATGGCTGCCCTGGCCATGCCAGCCACACTCAAGCCGAGCACGGCGGCAGCAAGCCAGCGCTTCATGGCTTGGCCTCGTCCACCAGGCCCTGGTACAGCGGCGCCAACTGCTCGCGCCACACCGTGGCATCGACGATGCCGACGTGCTTGTAGCGGATGATGCCCTTGGCGTCGATCAGGAAGGTTTCCGGCGCACCGTATACCCCCAGGTCCAGGCCCAGGCCGCCCTGCTCGTCGCGGATGTCCAGCTGGTACGGGTTGTGGAACTCGGCCAGCCACTTCACGGCGGCGGCGTTGTCGTCCTTGTAGTTGATGCCATGGATCACCACGCCCTGCTGGGCCAGTTGATTCAGGTACGGGTGCTCGACCTTGCACGACGGGCACCAGGTGGCCCATACGTTGACCAGCGCCGGGCGGCCGAGAAGGTCGGCCTGGGTCAGGTTGCGATCGCCTTGAGTCGAGGCGAGGGAGAACGCCGGGAACGGCTTGCCGATCATTGCCGACGGCAACTCATCCGGCTTGAGAAACAGCCCTTTGTAGAGGAAAACCGCCATCAGCAGGAATACTGCCAGTGGCACCACCATGATCCAACGCTTCATGCAGCTGCTCCAGACACGCCCAGGACATCACGCACCCGGGTCTTGACCTTGACGCGGTAGCGCCGGTCGAAGGCCGCCAGCAAACCGCCCAGGCCGGTCAGCAGACCACCCAGCCAGATCCAGCGGACATAAGGCTTGATATGCACACGTACGGCCCAGGCGCCGTTTTCAAGCGGCTCGCCAAGGGCGACGTACAGGTCACGGGTGAAGCCGGCATCGATGCCCGCCTCGGTCATCATCGACTGCTGCACGGTGTACAGGCGCTTTTCAGGGTGCAGCGTGGTCACTTCACGGCCGTCACGGCTGACTACAACGGTGCCCTTGTCGGAGATGAAGTTCGGGCCTTCGAAGTGCTTGGCCCCCTGGAACAGGAACTGGTAACCACCCAGCTCGACGCTTTCGCCCGGTGCCAGGCGCAGGTCACGCTCGGCACTGTTGTTGCTCGACAGCACCACGCCCAAGGCGCACACCGCCAGGCCCAGGTGCGCCAGCTGCATGCCCCAGTAGCTGCGGGTAAGGCCACGCACGCCCTTGGCCAGGCCCTTGTGGCGGGTTTTGTCGAGCACGTCGCGCAGCCCGCTGAGCACCACCCAGGCCGCCAAGGCGAAGGCGGTCAGGGTCGGCCAGTCGAAGTCATCGACGATGAAGCCTGCCACGGGCGCCAGCACGGCGCTGCCGATCAGCACCGGGGTCAGCATGCTGGCCAGCCATTTGCCGGGGGTGTCCTTCCAGCGCACCACCACACCCACGCCGAGCACGATCATCAGCAACGCCATCAGCGGCAGGAACAGCGCGTTGAAGTACGGCGGCCCCACCGACAGCTTGGCGCCGGTGAGCGCATCGAGCACCAACGGGTAGAGGGTGCCGAGCAGGATCATCGAAGCCGCCACCACCAGCACCAGGTTGTTGGCCAGCAGCAGCGTTTCGCGGGACCACAGGGCAAAGCCGACCTGGCTTTTCACCACCGGGGCGCGCAGGGCGAACAGGGTCAGCGAGCCGCCGACCACAAACAGCAGGAAAATCAGGATGAACACGCCGCGCGACGGGTCGGCAGCAAACGCATGCACCGAGGTCAGCACGCCGGAGCGCACCAGGAAGGTGCCCAGCAGGCTCAACGAGAACGCGGCAATCGCCAGCAGCACGGTCCAGCTCTTGAACACGCCGCGCTTTTCCGTCACCGCCAGCGAGTGGATCAGCGCCGTGCCCACCAGCCAAGGCATGAACGAGGCGTTTTCCACCGGGTCCCAGAACCACCAGCCGCCCCAGCCCAGCTCGTAATAGGCCCACCAGGAGCCCAAGGTGATGCCCACGCCGAGGAACGCCCAGGCGACGATGGTCCACGGCCGCGACCAGCGGGCCCAGGCCGCATCCAGGCGCCCGCCCAGCAAGGCGGCGATGGCGAAGGCGAAGGCGACGGAAAAACCCACGTAGCCCATGTACAGCATCGGCGGGTGGACGATCAGGCCGAAGTCCTGCAGCAATGGGTTGAGGTCGCGGCCATCGGTCGGCACTTGCGGCAACAGGCGCTGAAAGGGGTTGGAGGTGATGATCAGAAAGCTCAGGAACCCCACGCTGATCATGCCCATCACCGCCAGCACCCGCGCCAGCATCACTTGCGGCAACTGGCGCGAGAACACCGAGACGGCGAAGGTCCAGCCACCCAGGATCAACGCCCAGAGCAGCAACGACCCCTCGTGCGCGCCCCACACGGCGCTGAACTTGTAGTACCAGGGCAAGGCGCTGTTGGAGTTGCTGGCCACATAGGCGACCGAGAAGTTGTCGGTCATGAAGGCGTGGGTGAGGCAGGCGAAGGCAAACGCCAGGAAGGCAAATTGCCCCCAGGCGGCCGGGCGTGCCAGGCTCATCCACAGGCTGTCGCCACGCCATGCGCCGAGCAACGGCACCGTGGCCTGAACCACGGCAAAGCAGATGGCCAGAATCATCGCCAACTGGCCGAGTTCAGGGATTACCAGCGCTGCGTTCATGGCTTGGCCTCCGTACCGGTGGCCGCCTGGCCGCTTTCCTTCAGGGCTTTGGTGACTTCCGGCGGCATGTACTTTTCATCGTGCTTGGCCAGCACTTCATCGGCCACCACCACGCCCTCGGCATTCAGCTTGCCCAGCGCGACGATGCCCTGCCCTTCGCGGAACAGGTCGGGGAGGATACCGCGGTAAGTGATCGGCACCGACTTGTTGAAGTCGGTGACCACGAAGCGCACATCGAGCGAATCGGCCGAGCGCTCGAGCGAGCCCTTCTCGACCATGCCACCGGCGCGAATGCGCGTGTCCAGCGGCGCTTCGCCATTGGCGATCTGCGTCGGGGTATAGAACAGGTTGATATTCTGCTGCAGGGCGCTCAAGGCAAAGCCGACGGCAACCGCGACCCCGACCAACAGGCCGAGAATCAGGAACAGGCGTTTCTTGCGCTGCGGATTCACTGGTTGTTCTCCCGGCGCAAACGGCGCGCCTCTTCTTGCAGATAGCGACGGCGGGCCAGCAATGGCGCGGCGACATTGAGCGCCAGCACCGCCAGGCAGATGCCGTAGGCCGACCAGACGTACAGGCCATGGTGGCCCATGGCGAGAAAATCGCCGAATGAAGAAAAGCTCATCACGCGGCCCTCCGACCCAGGCTGTTCAACACCTCTTCCCTGACCCAGCTGGCGCGCGCTTCGCGCTTGAGCACTTCAAGGCGCATGCGCAGCAGCAGCACGGCGCCGAAGAAGCAATAGAAGCCCAGCGCCGTGCACAACAACGGCAGCCACATCTCGGCGGGCATGGCGGGCTTTTCGGTCAGGGTGAAGGTGGCGCCCTGGTGCAGGGTGTTCCACCATTCAACCGAATACTTGATGATCGGAATGTTGATCACCCCGACGATGGCCAGCACCGCGCAGGCCTTGGCCGCGCTGTCACGGTTACTGATCGCCTGGCCCAGGGCGATGATGCCGAAGTACAGGAACAACAGGATCAGCATCGACGTCAGCCGCGCATCCCACACCCACCAGCTGCCCCAGGTCGGCTTGCCCCAGATGGCCCCCGTGACCAGCGCCACGGCGGTCATCCAGGCGCCAATGGGCGCAGCGCACTGCAGGGCAACATCGGCCAGCTTCATCTTCCACACCAGCCCCACCACCCCGGCGACCGCCAGCAGCACGTAGCAGGACTGCGCCAGCATGGCGGCCGGCACGTGAATATAGATGATGCGGAAACTGTTGCCCTGCTGGTAATCCTCAGGGGCAAACGCAAGGCCCCAGACCACCCCGGTGGCCAGCAGCAGGATGGCGGAGACGGTCAGCCACGGCAGCATGCGGCCGCTGATGGCATAGAACCATTTGGGGGAGCCCAGTTTGTGGAACCACGTCCAGCTCATTTTCATCAGGGTACATCCAGGGTATTAGCCGGGCTTGAGAGCCCGGGACTCGTTATTCACCGACGCTGATCTTCAGGCCGGCCGCTATCGCAAAGGGTGCCAGTGTGACTGCCAGGGCCGTGAGGCTGGCCAGCCAGAGCAGATGGCCGGTGGCCGGCATATTCTGCAATGCCGCCTGCAACGCACCACTGCCCAGGATCAACACAGGGATATATAACGGCAGAATCAGCAACGCCAGCAGCAACCCGCCGCGCTTCAGGCCCACCGTCAACGCCGCACCAACCGCGCCCAGCAGGCTCAACACCGGCGTGCCCAGCAGCAGCGAGCCGAGCAACACCGGCAGGCAATGGCTCGGCAGCCCCAGCATCAATGCCAGCAGTGGCGCCAACAATACCAGCGCCAGCCCGGAAAAGATCCAGTGTGCCAGGACCTTGGCCAGCACCAGCAGCGCCAGCGGGTGCGGTGACAACACCCATTGCTCCAGGGAGCCGTCCTCGAAATCGCTGCGGAACAGCCCGTCCAACGACAGCAGCACGGCCAGCAAGGCCGCGACCCAGACCAAGCCTGGCGACAAGGTTTGCAACAATTGGCTTTCCGGGCCAACCGCCAGCGGGAACAGCGCCACCACGATGGCGAAGAACACCAGTGGGTTGGCCAGCTCTGCCGGCCGGCGGAACAACAGCCGCGCTTCGCGGCGCAGCAACAGAATGAATACGCTCATGCCGCCCATTGCCCCAGGTTCAATTCGCGGTAGCCGGAAGGCTTGCGATCGAGACTGTGATGGGTGGTCAGCACCACGGTGCCGCCCTGCTCGCAATGGGCCGCCAGGTGCGCTTCGAGCTGAGCCACGCCCTGCTTGTCGAGGGCCGTGAACGGCTCGTCGAGAATCCACAGTGGCGGGCTGTCCAGGTACAGCCGGGCCAATGCCACCCGGCGCTGCTGGCCGGCAGACAGGGTATGGCAGGGTACGTCTTCGAAACCGCGCAGGCCGACGGCCGCCAGCGCAGCCCAGATCACCTCGGTGCTGGCCGGCTGGTGCAGCGCGCACAACCACGCCAGGTTTTCCTCGGCGGTGAGCAGGTCCTTGATGCCCGCAGCATGGCCGATCCACAGCAGGATGCTGGCCAAGGCATGCCGTTGTTCGGCCAATGGCTTGCCGCCCAGCAGGATCTGCCCGGCGGTCGGCTGCATCAGCCCGGCCAACAGGCGCAGCAGGCTGGTCTTGCCGCTGCCGTTGGGGCCACTGATCTGCAGCATGTCGCCCGGGCGCAACTCGAAATCGAGGTGCTCGAACAGCAGGCGCCAGTCGCGCTCGCAGGCCAGGCCTGCGGCTTGGAGGTGAAGGGTCACGGATTCGCCTTATGCAAATTGAACGAACGGTCGATGCATTTACCTGCGCTTGCTTCTGGGCTGAGAAGGGCAGCACGCATTATTACATCCATGGCAACGCTGCCAAGCGATAGATCCGCATGATTGTATACAGTCATGCCTGAGATCAACAAAACCATTCGTTGCACCAGGCATGCGCAACAAGCACAGCCTGACCTGACAATTCTGACAGTTGTGCCGTTTTTTTGCGCCGGTCATGCTCGAACTGGGCCATTCATCGGAGAGACGAAATGAACTCGGTACCTCAGCAGACTGCGGATGACATCATCAACTGGGCGCAGGGCCGTCCTTCGGAAGGAAGCTTTCTCAGGGGCAGTATGGCAATAGTTGCCTACGACACCGATACGCTTAACCTTCTACTGACAAGGCTCCAGGAATCCCAGCACGATTGGCCGGAAAAAGTGATCAACGGCATCGACACGATTACCCCAGGGCAAACCTGGCGAGCCGTTTCTTCGACGCTCGGCCGGGGCCGTCTGATCGTCGACAAAACGACGCTGGCGGACACCATACTGACCATACGCGAACCGATCACCTGGCGTATGGAGACGGAGCTGTCTCGATCGGATGGCCATCCTTTGCGAACCCCCTTCAAGATCACGATTCTTCCCAGCGGGGGTCAGTATCTCAATACCGAATACTACGCAGCTGAAAACAGCGCCATCCTTGCGGAGGATGGTGCCATAAGCCTGGGCTGGGGCCACGCACCACGTTTTTTCCTCAGCGATGCGCAAGGCAGTAATCGTGACGAGGAGGGTGCAAGGGGCCTGGCCACACACTTGCGCAATGCCCCTGACCAGACGTTCACGCTGAAGAAAGGCCGACCCTTTGCCGGCGTGAAACCCGTGAACCTTTTCATACGCACGCATCGGGCCAGCGCAGACGCCCACCAGACACTGGTACATGTGGCCGCACCCGACGCCAATCCCACGCTACCTGACCCTAACGGCCAGAAATACCTTATCGTTACCAAGAATCTCTTAATTCCATGGCGGCTCCCCTACCTGGCTACCACGTTTTTCTCCACGTCCCAGATGCGTGCGTCAGGTTTCAGCACGGAAGGTATTGAGTACCTGTGCGACCTGTTGGCTGGGGGCATGGTCGAGTCATTCAAGCTTGCTGAAAGGGATACCGCTGTTAGGCAAGAAAGTGTGGGCATTTACGCATATTCTGAGCCACTCCTTGAGAGTAACACCCGGCGGCGCGCGGATTATGCTGCCAATCCTGTCTTCATCGTACACAATGAAGGCGCCGGGGCCTATAAACTGGAGACTTTCCCTCCCACCGATTCAGCGACTTGGGAATTGCGCAATCCAGCAGTGGGAACCTTGCTGAATACTGATAAGCAATGGAAGTACGTTCCGCCTGCTCCCGACGCTTCGACGGCTTACGACGAGGGTAAAACCAACGTGCCCTGCGCACTTAAAGCCAGTCTCCCAGAGCTTCCCCTGAGCGTCGACACCCTGGTATGCAAAGTCGGCCAGGAGCCATCTCTTTGCTATCACACGGTGTTGCATACCGCACCGACCCACTTCTTTCAAGCCGACGAACATCAGGGCAACTTGCGTTTATCAATGTTCTATCACCCGCGCGGTGGGGGGAATCCAGTGGTGGTGGACCCCGCTACCATTGAATGGACGTTTCTCGTCGGTGAAGGCACAGTCGATGAACGAGGCGTCGTCATCCTTTCCGACAGCGCAGCTACTCGCTTGACGGTGCTGGCGGCCATTGAACCTGACGAACGTAAATGGTACTGGTGTTGGATAGTAATCCCGGCCCAGTTCAGCGTGAGTGAACTCATCGAACTGTACAAGGGATCGTGACCTATCATCACTCTCCCAAGCAACGCTTCAAGTCATCGATCTTGCTGCCGTTACCCTGACAAGAATGCTCCAGATTCGTGGGGTCGCCGCTTGGCCGCCCCACTCGACAAATTGCGGTAAGCAAAAATGACTGACATCAATGGCCTCAACGCATCAACCGCCATCGGTCACCAGGCGGTCAAGGTCGCAATGGCCGGTGAGTTGTTAAGGTTGTCCCAGGCCCAACCCGGCCTGCTGAAACCCGGTGAGACGGCGCAGGCCGAAGTGCTGACCTTGCGTCAGACCGGTAGCACCTTCCAGCTGGTGCTGCAGGTGATCCAGGCCAATGGCACCCAGACCCAGGTCCAGGCCAATGCCAGCCAGCCGATTGCGCCAGGCAGCCAGATCACCGTCAGCCAGCCGCAAAGCAACCGCCTGGCGGTGATGGTGCAACAGGCCAGTGCCAGCAATGTCGCCACCCTGGTCCAGCTCGATACCAGCAAGGTCCCAGTGGGCACCTTGCTGCAGGGCAAGGTCCTGACCAACCAGCCGTTGCCGCAAAACCCAGGGCAAGCTGCCAGCTTCCGCTCGCTGGTGAGCCTGCTCAACACCGCCCAGGCCGGCGCCACACTGACCATCGACAGCCCTCGCCCGCTGCCGGTCGGCAGCCTGCTCAGCGCCCTGGTGCAAGGCGACCAGTCGCTGCGCTTCATGCCGCTCAGTGGGCGCCAAGGCCAGTTGAACATCGCCCAGCAGTTGCTCACCCAGCAAGGCCGCCAGGCGTCCCTGCCCGGCCTGCTCAACGCCCTGCAGCAGCTTGCCAGCAGCGCGAGCAGCGATGGCGAAGTGCGCAGCAGCGCCAACAGCCTGCTGGCAAGCCTGCCGGATGCTCGCCAGCTCAGCGACGGTAGAGCACTCGCCCAGGCCCTGAACAACAGTGGCGTTTTCCTTGAGGCCAAGCTGCTCGGCGGCTTCAGCGCCGACATGGCCAGCGACCTCAAGTCTCAACTGCTGCGGCTGGTGGCCCAGGCCTCGGCGAACGCGCCGAGCAACCCGCTGACCGCCTCCGCCACCCTGGCCCAGGCCTTGCCGGCCATGGCCCGCAACGCGCTAGGCATGCTCGACCGGGTCAGCCCGCGGACACCGTCCGGGGCCTTTCCGCTGCCCTCGCGGCTGCTGCAGGCCATGGAATACGAAAGCGATCTGCAGCAACTGTTGCGCCTGGCCGCTGCTGCGATTTCGCGCCTGCAAAGCCACGCCCTGAGCAGCCTGCAGCAATCAGGCACGCTGGATAACGGCAATCTGCAGACTACCTGGCAGACGGAGATCCCGGTACGCCACGGCCAAGACTTCATCCCCTTGCAGATGAAGTTGCAGCGCGAACAAACGCCAGAGCAGCAGGCCGAGCGCAAGCGCGGGCGACAAGACCCACTGCAGGCGCTGTGGCGCATCGACCTTGCCTTCGACCTGGCTCCGCTTGGCCCCCTGCAAGTCCAGGCGCAACTGAGCCAAGGGCGGTTGTCGGGCCAGCTGTGGGCTGAACGTGAACAGACCGCGCAACTGATAGACAAACAGCTCGGTGAACTGCGTGGATGCCTGCTGGCTCGCGGCTTGGTTGTCGGTGACCTGGAGTGCCATGCAGGCATCCCACCGCAGGGCCCGCACACCCGGGTGGAACAACGCTGGGTGGACGAAACCGCATGAGTGACACCACACTGCGCCAGGCCATCGCCTTGAGCTACGACGGCCAACAGGCGCCAACGCTCACCGCCAAAGGCGACGACGATCTGGCCGAGGCCATCCTCGCGATCGCCCGAGAGCATGAAATTCCAATCTATGAAAACGCCGAGCTGGTTCGCCTGCTGGCGCGCCTTGAGCTGGGCGAGCAGATCCCCGAGGCACTGTACCTGACCATCGCCGAGATCATCGCCTTTGCCTGGCGACTGCGCGGCAAAGTGCCGGTCGGCTTCGACGATGCGCCTGCAGCCGAGCGCGATATCACCCCGGCACCGCCGCTGCTGCCTGGCGCTGGGCTTTAACTATCTACCGCCACCCGGCACTGCCATGCGCCCACCCTTGTCAGCCTCGCAAACAAGGTGACCGCCATGATCGACAGCAAAATCAACGCCGACGGCGTGCAGTTCGTAGTAGACCATCTGGCCAATGTGCCACGCCCGGACCGTGAAGCCAACCGCCTGATCCGCCAGTGGCTGGCCGGGCAAGGTGTGGATATCGACCCCGATCAGGTCGATGTGGTCACACTCCATTACCGGCCCGATGAACAGGGCTACCTGGCAACGGTCCAGCAGGCCCAGAGCATGACCCAGGCCCTGCTCGGCAACTGGCAGGGCGAATCCGCCAACAACCTGTTCGGCGCCTTGTTCGCAGCGCCGTGGGCTGGGGCTTTTCCGCAAGGGCCGCTGAGGCTGGTCGAGCGCCTGCCGGCGCCGAGCTTCAGCTATCAGGGTGCTGCATTCGAAGTCTACAACGGGCTGTTCAAGCGCACCGAGCCCGCCCGTTACGATGCCTCGACGCACGTGCAGATCCCGGCCGAAGCCTTCCAGCGCTTCATCGAGCAACTGGATTTTCATGGCCCGTTCAAAGCCATGCTCGACACCTACTGGCAGCAGCACCAGGACAATCATCGCCTGGCCGGTAAGCTCAATTTCATCGCGGCCTGCAACGCCCAGGTCAGCCAGGGCCGCCTCAGCGATGCCGCCCGCAAACTGGCCTGGCGAGCCGCCGGGCTCATGCCGCGACGCCGCAAAATTCGGTTGAGCACGCTGAACATCTATGGCTACGCGGCCACCGATCTGTTGTACATCAATGACCCCGACAGCGATCTGACCCTGCTGTACATGCCAGGTAACAGCTCGCCTTTGCTTGAATTCGAAAGCGAAAACCTACTCAAGGACTGGGTGGGCGATCAGTGCAAGGACCCTACCCGGCGCGAGGCACTCAAGCAGCACTTCAGGCTCGCCGACCGCCCCCCAGGCCTCGATTTCAGTGGTCTGGACACGGCCCTCGAGGGCCTTGGCGATTATCCAAACCGGCACCGACTGCCGCCTGAACATGGCTTTTTCAACGATGATGGCGTCTGGGCACCCAGAACCTATGTGAACTACAAACCTGGCAAATACAACCCCAAACTGACCGGGGATATGTTCGCGGCCTTGAGCGAGCGCCAGCGCCAGCGCAGTTACGACGATGCAGACTTTGTCATCAGAACATATCGATGAGCCCCGCCGAGACCGCCTTGACGACCGCCTGCACCTTGTTGGTCGCGCCAAGCTTCACGAGGACGTTGTTGACGTGAAAAGTCACCGTCCGCTCCGCGATGCCGAGGATCTGACCGATCTCGCATGCCGTCTTGCCTTCGGCGGTCCAGCACAGCACTTCGCGTTCCCGCGCCGTCAGCACGACGCTTGCCGCTGGCGCGAGCTTCGGCACCATGAAGCCGCTCATCAGCGAATGTGACAGGTTCGCGAGCCAGTGGGTCTGCAGCGTGAGCATGTCGATTTCGGCAGGCGTGAGGCGATCCGCATGGCGCGCGATGCTCAGCAGGCCGAACGCGCCGCGCGCGGCCCAGCTCGACTGCGCGATGCCGACCGACAACCCGGCCTCGCGCGCATCTTCCCACAACGGGCATGGCGCGACCTCGTCGACGTCCGGCCAGACGATCATGTTGGTGGTGAGCGCACCGTCGCGGACCGTCGAATCGATCTTGATGTAGTCCTGCGCCTGATAGTGCGCCATCCAGCCGTCCGGATAGGTGTCGAAGATCGCGACGGCCGATTTCGACACGGGCAGCGGCACCCGGATTCCGTAACAGCAGTATTCGAAGCCCAGGCGCTTCGAATACGCGGCGATCCGCTGGAAGAGCTGCTGCTCGTTCTCCGCGGCGCTGAATTGATGGTAGGCGTCCTGCCAGCGCAGCTCCATTACCACCGATAGCCAGGTAACCAAGGGCAAATGGCGTGGCTACCTCACCAATACCCTCAACCTGCTGGCACCCCTGTGCCTGGTAGTTCCAGGGCTGGCACCGCTGCTGGCGATCGGAGGCATTGCCCAGCTGGGCCTGGGCCTGGACCAGGTGATCAATGGCGGCAGCCTGAAAGCCAAGCAGGACGGTGTTGGCGACATAGCCTGGGGGCTGTTCAACGCCGCACCGCTGGCGATAGAAGGTACGGCAAGCATCAAGGCACTGTTCGAATTCAAAAGTGACGGTTTTGTCATGCCACGCGAGGTCAACGGGCAGTTCGGCTATCCGTTGAGCCCGACCAGTCCACCGCGGCTACCAGAGCCAGAGGGAGCGGTCTATTTTCACAACCACTACCCCATCGCGCCGCTTGCCGAAGGCGACCCGGATATTGCCGGAGCAGTGGTACGTGTACCGCGCTACGATGGCGAACTCGATACCCTCGACGCCAGCATCGAGGGCTACAACGCGCATGTGGTCTACGACCTGGAGCGGGATGCATTCATTCGCGAGGGCGACCTGAACGACGTCAACCCGCCAGCATTCATCGCCGTCCCCAACAGCCGCGACCTGGTCGCCCTCAAAATGCCCCGCCCAGTGACCGACGCCATGCGCACCCGCAGCCTGCGTGCCATGGGTATCGATTTGCCGCTGCCGGTGCATGTCCCGACACTGGCGCCAGAAAGCGCGCCAATTCCCAAACGGATATCCAGCCTGTGGGTCGGCGACAACGTCATCAGCGAACCATTACTGGCGAACCTTGCCGCCAACGCTGAGCGCCTCAGCGACAGTGAATACAGCCTACGGCTGTTCCTGTCGAAGGCCTCGCCTACAGCCTATGAACAAAATGCAAGCCTGCTGGCAGCCCGGGCGCCCGGCCTGCAGGTGCTTCCACTTGAAGAGCAGGCTTTCTTCCGAGCGTTCCGCCAGAGCCGCTATCACGCGCAATACGAGGCAGCACTGGATGGCAATGGGGGCATTGCGACCAACTACGCCTCGGCCTCCGATGTTCTGCGTTATCCGATGCTGCATCACGAAGGCGGTTTGTACATGGATGTCGACGATTCGTTGCTGGCAGCCGGGGAGCACCCCGAGATCATCAATGGACAGCCGGTAGGGCAGCCCAGCGAATCGATCGATCAGGTGGCGCTGCACACCGGGCCCAGTGGCCTGCTGCTGGCACCCCCCATGTCCAACGAGAAAATGAGCATGAACTGTCTGTACAACACCAGCCTCATCGGCAGTCACCCAGGCAACCCAGTGCTCGAGGCGATTTCCGAGGAAATGCTCGCACGTTATCAGACCGCCACAGACTTCTACGACAGCCGCCCGAGCCTGGCGCAGGACCCGGCGGGTTTTTACCGCTATGCCAGCAAACTCAGCTATATGACCGGCCCAGCGCTGGTCACCGAGGTCGTCGACCGCCACCTGCTGGGCCTGCGTACCCTGCGCCAGATCATCAACCTGCACACCATGCCGCGTATCAATACCTATAGCTTCATCGACGTTGCACAGGCCAACGCAGCGCTGAGAAAGCTCCTGCCCCTGAACCGTTTTGCCAAGGTCGGCGGCAACCACTCGTGGGTGAATAACTGAGATGACGTCCGTAACGCTTCCCTCCACCCCCTCGTCAGCGATTGGCCAGGCAGGCGTACGTCATGTCACGTCTCTGCTCAGCCGTGTGCCCCGTCCCGATCGTCAAGCCGGCGCTGCAATAGGCGCGGGGCACGACAGCAGAACCTCGACCTGGCCCCCGATACCTCCCAACCGCCGTCAAGGAGCCCGGTGCAGCTTGCTCATCAGCTCCGCCTCGGCCTGGGTCAGCCCGCAGGTTTCGGTCAGTTCCGAAATGCTCGCGCCCATGCCCACCAGCTTGGCTGCCTGGCTGAAGGTGACATTGCTCGGGTCACGTTGCTCCAGGCGCTCCAGCCGGTCGGGCACAGTGGCCACCTCGGTGCGCAATGCGTGGATGGCTTCGCCCATGCGCACGGTGCCGTTCTGGTAGTCATCCAGGCGCTTGGCCAGGTCCTTGATGCGCTGGTCACGCAGCGCATCACCCTGGGCCTGCTGGGCAGCCAGCTCGCGCTGGCGCTTGCTGTAGTTGAGGAAAAACCACAGGCTCAGCGCCCACAGCAGCGCCAGGAAGATGACAGCAACCTCGAAAATCAACTCAGATGTTCTCCAGCTCGGACCACTCTTCCTCGGTCATCATCTTGTCCAGCTCTACCAGGATCAGCAGCTCGCCGTTCTTGTTGCACACGCCCTGGATGAACTTGGCAGACTCTTCATTACCCACGTTCGGCGCAGTCTCGATCTCCGACTGGCGCAGGTAGACCACCTCGGCCACGCTGTCGACCAGGATGCCGACCACTTGCTTGTCGGCCTCGATGATGACGATACGGGTGTTGTCGGTCACCTCGGTGGGCATCAGGCCGAAGCGCTGACGGGTATCGATCACCGTCACCACGTTGCCACGCAGGTTGATGATGCCCAGCACGTAGCTGGGCGCGCCCGGTACCGGGGCGATCTCGGTGTAACGCAGCACTTCCTGCACCTGCATCACATTGATGCCGTAGGACTCGTTGTCCAGCCGGAAGGTTACCCACTGCAGGATCGGATCTTCAGAACCCTGTGCAGACGACTTTTTCATTCCCCTAGCCCTCAAAATCCGCCAATGGCGGTGTGTTCGCAGTTATTTGTGTTTGGCATGCAGCTGTTTGACCGCGCCACTGGCGATCAGCTCGGCCAGTTCGGCGACGTCCAGCAGCGCACACATGTGTTCGATCACCGTGCCGGCCAGCCACGGGCGCTGGCCACGCTGGCTGCGCCACTTGATCTCGGACGGGTCCAGGCGCAGCGAGCGGCTGACCTGGTGCACCGCCAGCCCCCATTCATAGCCCTGGACGGAAATCACGTAATGCAGGCCCTGGCGAAAATCGTCGCGGTAGCGGTCGGGCATCACCCAACGTGCGGTGTCCAGTACCTTCAGGTTGCCCGCCTGGCAGGTCAGGATGCCGAGAAACCAGTCAGGCTGGCCGAACAGCGGCGTCAGCTCCTGGCCTTGCAGGCTGTAGATCGAACCCAGGCACACCAGCGGCACCGCCAGGGTCAGCCCGGCGACGTCGAACAGCAGGCACTCGAACGGCTCGGCAGCCCAGGCCGGTCGACCGTCGAGCGTGGCGGGCGGTGCTGGCACATCCGGCGCAGGCAGGTACACTTCGACCAGCGGCGCGACCGGTTCAGGGGCCCGGACCTCAGTCAGGACGGGGATGCTGGCCTCGGCCACCACCTCGGCCTCGACCACCGCCACCACCGGCTCTTCGACAGGCAAAACCGTTGGCAGAACCTTCAGCTGCGGTTCGGCGAAAGGCTTCGCAACGCTGCTGGCAACAGGGGCCTGCTGGCGCACATCACGGGCCTGCTCCTCGCGCACGGCGGCGGCAAACTCGTCGCTCGCAGCGGGCAGATCAAGAATGTCCTCAGCCTCGGTGGCTTCCTGCAGCAGGCCATCGAGATACGACTGCAGCGCCAGTTGCGGCCGGGTGCCGGTCTTCACGGTCATGACGCCACCTGCACGGCAGTCTTGTAGGTGAGCAGGTGCTTGAGCAGCGCCCGGTAGGCGATCACGCCGCGGCTCTTGCCATCGAACTGTGACGGCGTGACGCCGTTGCGGCTGGCATCGCGCAAGCGTGTGTCGACCGGGATATAGCCCTGCCATACCTGCTGTTCATAGGTATCGCGCAGCACCTTGAGGGTGCCCAGCGAGGCCTGGGTACGGCGGTCGAACAGGGTCGGCACGATCTGGTACGGCAAGGCCTGCTTGCGCGAACGGTTGATCATGGCCAGCGTGCCGATCATCCGCTCCAGGCCCTTGACTGCCAGGAACTCGGTCTGCACCGGGATCACCAACTGCTGGCTGGCAGCCAGGGCATTGACCATCAGCACGCCGAGCAGCGGCGGGCTGTCGATCAAGGCAAAGTCGAAATCCTGCCACAACTGCGCCAGACTCTTGGCGACCACCAGGCCCAGGCCACTCTGCCCGGGCGACTGACGCTCCAGCACCGCCAGTGCGGTGCTCGACGGCAGCAGCGAGATGCGCTCGTGACTGGTAGGCAGCAGCAGTTGCCCGGGCAGGCCGTCAGGCACCTGGCCCTTGTGCAGGAACAAGTCGTAGCAGCTGTGCTCCAGGGCATCGGGGTTGTGCCCGAAATAGCTGGTCATCGAGCCGTGGGGGTCGAGGTCGACGACTACCACGCGCTTGCCCGCCTCGGCCAGCAGGCCGGCCAGGGCGATGGTGGTGGTGGTCTTGCCGACCCCGCCTTTTTGATTGGCTACTGCCCAGACTCTCATAGGACAACTCTTGATTCATTGATGCCGCGGCCCCCTGTGGGAGCCGGCTTGCCGGCGATCACCGGCAGCGCCGGTGCCACATACCGCGTTGCCTGCATCGCCGGCAAGCCGGCTCTCACCGGGTATGGGGCGACAGAGAATTGACGAGTCACTGCCCCGCCGTCGTTACTGGCGTTGCCGGTGCACTTTGTGTGCCAGCACGGCGCAAGGCGGCGTCCGGGGTGGCGTTGGCCGTGCCGGAGCCGGTCAAACTGCGGCGTACTTCGAGGTTGCGGGAAATCACCAGCACCACTCGGCGGTTGCGCGCACGGCCTTCGGCCGTGTCGTTGCTGGCCACCGGCTGATATTCGCCATAACCTACCGACGCCATGCGCCCGGGGTTCACCCCTTCCATCGCCAGCAGGCGCACGATGCTCGCTGCACGCGCCGACGACAACTCCCAGTTGGTCGGGTACTGCGCCGTGCGGATCGGCAGGTTGTCGGTAAAGCCCTCGACGTGCACCGGGTTGGCGAACGGTTTGAGGATGTTCGCGACCTTTTCGATGATGTCGAACGCCTTGTCGCTGGGCATGGCATCACCGCTGCCGAACAGCAACGACGAGTTGAGCTCGATCTCCACCCACAGCTCGTTGCCGCGCACGGTCATCTGGTCGGACTTGATCAAGTCGCCGAACGCATCGCGCACGTCGTCGCTGATGGTTTTCAGTGGGTCCACGCTGTTCTGCGCAAGGCCCGCATCAATCTGTTCGCTGTCCTTGATCAACGGCTCGGCCGGCTTGACGCTAAGCGGCTGCTCATCGCCGATGGGGATCGGCTTCATGCTCCGCTCAGGGTCGTTGAACACCCCCAGCAGCGCTTGCGAGATGACCTTGTACT
The DNA here is from genome assembly GCF_047978245.1 of Pseudomonas sp. LFS044. Classification (NCBI taxonomy): domain Bacteria; kingdom Pseudomonadati; phylum Pseudomonadota; class Gammaproteobacteria; order Pseudomonadales; family Pseudomonadaceae; genus Pseudomonas; species Pseudomonas sp. LFS044. The sequence goes on along the minus strand of NZ_JBFPFX010000007.1, from coordinate 203,874 downwards.
TGCCCTCGTTGATCGAGGAAATCGAATACATGACCACGAAAAAGGCGAACAGCAAGGTGATGAAGTCGGCGTACGACACCAGCCAGCGCTCGTGGTTTTCGTGTTCCTCGGTATGACGACGGCGACGCATGGGTTACTCCATGAAGCCTTGCAGCTTCAGCTCGATCGAGCGCGGGTTTTCACCCTCGGCAATCGACAACAAGCCCTCAAGCAGCATCTCGCGGTAGCGCGACTGGCGAATGACGATGGCCTTGAGCTTGTTGGCGACGGGCAGCAGGATCAGGTTGGCGCTGGCTACGCCGTAAATGGTGGCAACGAAGGCCACGGCAATGCCGTTACCCAGCTGAGAAGGGTCGGCCAGGTTGCCCATCACATGGATCAGGCCCATGACCGCACCGATGATACCGATGGTCGGCGCGTAGCCGCCCATGCTTTCGAACACTTTGGCTGCCTGGATATCGCGGCCTTCCTGGGTGAGGAAATCCACCTCCAGGATGCTGCGGATCGATTCGGGTTCGGCGCCATCGACCAGCAACTGCAAGCCCTTGCGCGCGTACGGGTCGGGCTCGGCATCGGCCACGCCCTCCAGGCCCAGCAGGCCCTCCTTGCGTGCCGTCAGGCTCCAGTTCACCACGCGGTCGATGCCGCCAGCCAGGTCGACCCGCGGCGGGAAGATGATCCAGCGCAAGATCTGCAAGGCACGCTTGAACGACGCCAGCGGCGACTGCAACAGCGCCGCTGCAAGGGTACCGCCAAGCACGATCAACGCCGCCGGGCCATTGAGCAGCGCACCCACGTGCCCGCCTTCGAGGAAGTTGCCGCCGACAATGGCAACGAACGCCAGAATCAGGCCAATCAGGCTCAAAACATCCATCAGACGCAGGCCTCGACCAGGTGCTTGCCAATTTCATCCAGGCTGTACACCGCATCGGCCAGGTTGGCCTTGACGATGGCCATGGGCATGCCATAGATCACGCAGCTGGCTTCATCTTGGGCCCACACGGTGCTACCGCCTTGCTTGAGCAGGCGCGCGCCTTCCCGGCCGTCGGCACCCATGCCGGTGAGCACCACCGACAGTACCTTGTCGCCGTACGACTTGGCCGCCGAGCCGAAGGTGATGTCCACGCACGGCTTGTAGTTCAGGCGCTCGTCACCGGGCAGGATCTTCACCGTGCCACGCCCATCGATCATCATCTGCTTGCCGCCGGGCGCCAACAGGGCCAGGCCCGGGCGCAACACGTCGCCATCCTCGGCTTCCTTGACGCTGATCCTGCACAGCTTGTCGAGGCGCTCGGCAAATGCCTTGGTGAACGCCGCCGGCATGTGCTGGATGAGCACGATCGGCGCCGGGAAGTTGCCAGGCAGCTGCGTCAGCACCCGTTGCAGGGCGACCGGGCCGCCGGTGGACGTACCGATGGCCACCAGCTTGTAGGGCTTGCGCTTGGGCGCTGGCGAATGCGTTGGCGAGTGTGCGGGTGCCGGGGCCGTTGCACGGGCTGGCGCTGCCGCACGCGCCGGGGCGTGGCTGGCAAGGCTGCTGGCCGGGGCGTGGGCTACGCTGGCCGGGGCTGGCGCGGTGACCGGCGCGGGGCTTGCGTAACCGCCAAAGCGGCGGTTGCTGCGCGAAAGGGTATGTACCTTTTCGCACAGCATCTGCTTGACCTTTTCCGGGTTGCGCGAAATGTCTTCGAAGTTCTTCGGCAGGTAATCCACCGCACCGGCATCCAGCGCGTCGAGGGTTACCCGGGCGCCTTCGTGGGTCAGCGAGGAGAACATCAACACCGGCGTCGGGCAGCGCTGCATGATGTGCCGCACGGCGGTGATGCCATCCATCATGGGCATTTCGTAGTCCATGGTGATGACATCAGGTTTGAGCGCCAGTGCCTGGTCGATCGCTTCCCTGCCATTGGTCGCGGTACCCACGACCTGGATCGTCGGGTCCGCCGAGAGGATTTCCGAGACGCGGCGGCGGAAGAAACCGGAATCATCCACCACCAGGACCTTGACTGCCATAAACACTCCATTAGGTGGCGCAGCCCGCCAGGGCGCGCCACCGAAATCAAATACGCCGCGCCGCGTAACGCTTGAGCATGCTCGGTACGTCGAGGATCAGCGCAATGCGACCGTCACCGGTGATGGTGGCGCCGGACATGCCCGGGGTGCCCTGCAGCATCTTGCCCAGCGGCTTGATCACCACCTCTTCCTGGCCCACCAACTGGTCGACCACGAAGCCGATACGCTGGGTACCGACCGAGAGGATCACCACATGGCCCTCGCGCTGTTCTTCATGCACCTGGCCCTGGACCAGCCAGCGCTTGAGGTAGAACAGCGGCAGTGCCTTGTCGCGCACGATCACCACTTCCTGGCCGTCGACCACGTTGGTGCGCGACAGGTCGAGGTGGAAGATCTCGTTGACGTTGACCAGCGGGAAGGCGAACGCCTGGTTGCCCAGCATCACCATCAGGGTCGGCATGATCGCCAGGGTCAACGGCACCTTGATGACGATCTTCGAACCCTGGCCCTTGGCCGAGAAGATGTTGATCGAGCCGTTGAGCTGGGAAATCTTGGTCTTAACCACGTCCATGCCGACACCACGGCCGGACACGTCGGAAATTTCCGTTTTGGTCGAGAAGCCTGGGGCGAAGATCAGGTTGTAGCAGTCCGACTCGCTCAGGCGCTCGGCGGCGTCCTTGTCCATCAGGCCCTTTTCCACGGCCTTGGCACGCAGGATGTTCGGGTCCATGCCCTTGCCGTCGTCCGAGATCGACAACAGGATGTGATCGCCTTCCTGCTCGGCCGACAGCACCACACGGCCCGTGCGCGCCTTGCCCGAGGCTTCACGCTCGTCAGGCATTTCGATACCGTGGTCGACCGCGTTGCGCACCAAGTGCACCAGCGGGTCGGCCAGGGCCTCGACCAGGTTCTTGTCCAGGTCGGTTTCTTCACCGACCAGCTCCAGGTTGATCTCTTTCTTGAGCTGGCGAGCCAGGTCACGAACCAGGCGCGGGAAGCGGCCGAAAACTTTCTTGATCGGCTGCATGCGGGTTTTCATCACCGCGGTCTGCAGGTCGGCAGTGACCACGTCGAGGTTCGACACGGCCTTGGACATGGCCTCGTCGCCGCTGTTCAGGCCCAGGCGTACCAGGCGGTTACGCACCAGCACCAGTTCGCCGACCATGTTCATGATCTCGTCCAGGCGCGCGGTGTCGACGCGTACCGTGGTTTCCGCTTCGCTGACCGCATGCTTCTCGGCCGCCGGTGCCGGGGCACGGGCGGGTGCGGCGGGCTTGGCTGCAGCGGCAGGTGCCGGTTTGGCCACGGGCTGGCTTTGCGGCTTGGCAGCCACGGGCGCAACAACGGCAGCTGGCGCCTCGGAGGCGACGGTGTCGCCGGAGAACTTGCCTTTGCCGTGCAACTGATCGAGCAGCGCTTCGAACTCGTGCTCGCTGATTTCTTCGCTGCTGGCAGCCGCCGGCGCATCGCTTGCCACCGCTGGGCTGGCGGCCGGCAACGCATCGGCCTGGAACGTGCCTTTGCCATGCAGCTGGTCGAGCAGCGACTCGAATTCTTCGTCGGTGATCTCGTCACTTGCCGGGGCGCTGGCAGTGACCACCACCGGCTCGCTGGCGACGACCTCGGGCGAGAACTGGCCTTTGCCATGCAATTGGTCGAGCAGCGATTCGAACTCGGCGTCGGTGATCTCATCGCCGGCGCCGGTCAGGGTTTCGCCCTGCAGCTGCTGTTCGGCAGCGGCGGCTTCGGCCTTGACGGCGTCAAGCGAGTCGAGCAGCTGTTCGAATTCGGTATCGGTAATATCCGCCTCGGCGGCAGGCTCCGCCTGCACAGGTGCAGCCTCCACCACCGGCGCAGCGGCCTGGGCACTGCCCGGCTCGGCGAGCCGCGCCAGGGCTGCCAGCAACTCGGGCGTGGCCGGGGTCACTTCGCTGCGTTCGCGCACCTGGCCGAACATGCTGTTGACCGTGTCCAGTGCTTCGAGCACCACGTCCATCAGTTCAGCGTCAACCCGGCGCTCACCCTTGCGCAGGATGTCGAATACGTTCTCGGCGATATGGCAGCACTCCACCAGCTCGTTGAGCTGGAGGAAGCCGGCGCCCCCTTTTACAGTGTGGAAACCGCGAAAAATGGCATTGAGCAGGTCGGCATCGTCGGGCCGGCTTTCCAGCTCGACCAGTTGCTCGGACAGTTGCTCAAGTATTTCGCCGGCTTCTACCAGGAAATCCTGAAGGATTTCTTCATCGGCGCCGAAGCTCATCAAAGGTGCTCCTTAAAAACCCAGGCTGGACAGCAGATCATCGACATCGTCCTGACCGGACACGACGTCTTCACGCTTATCGGCATGAATCTGCGGACCTTCACCCCGAGCCGGATATTTTTCTTGATCTTTTTCAGCACGCAGCTGTTGGTGGTCATGTTCGATACCGGCAAAACGGTCGACCTGACTGGCCATCAGCACGAGCTTGAGCAGATTGCTTTCGACTTCGGTCACCAGCGCAGTCACGCGCTTGATCACCTGCCCGGTCAGGTCCTGATAGTCCTGGGCGAGCAGAATGTCATTGAGGTGGCCAGCGACCTTGCGGTTACCTTCGGCGCTGTGCGTCAGGAAACTGTCGACGCGTTTGACCAGCTCACGGAATTCCGGCGCGGCGACCTCGCGGCGCATGAAGCGCTGCCAGTCGACGCTCAGGCTCTGCGCCTCAGCGGCCAGGTCACCCAGCACCGGCGTACTTTCCTCCACCAGGTCCATGGTGCGGTTGGCAGCCCCTTCGGTGAGCTTGACCACATAGGACAAACGCTCGGTGGCGTCGGTAATCTGCGAAACTTCCTCGGCCTGCGGCATGTGCGGGTCGATCTGGAAGCTGACGATCGCGCTGTGCAGCTCGCGGGTCAGCTTGCCGACTTCCTGGTACAGGCCACGGTCGCGGGTCTGGTTGAGCTGATGAATCAGCTGCACCGCCTCGCCGAACCGCCCCTTCTCCAGGCTTTCGACCAACTCCTGGGCATGCTTCTTCAGGGTCGATTCGAACTCCCCCAAAGACGTTTGTGTTGATTCCATGGCGCCCCCTGACCGGACTCAGCCGTTGACGCGTTCGAAGATCTTCTCGATCTTTTCTTTGAGCACCTGAGCGGTGAACGGCTTGACCACGTAACCATTCACCCCGGCCTGGGCCGCTTCGATGATCTGGTCGCGCTTGGCTTCGGCAGTCACCATCAGCACTGGCATGGCCTTCAGGCGCTCGTCCGCGCGCACCTTGCGCAGCAGGTCAATGCCGGACATGCCAGGCATGTTCCAGTCGGTCACCAGGAAGTCGTAATGCCCGGCCTGCAGCATCGGCAGCGCCGTGGTGCCGTCATCGGCTTCGTCGGTATTGGTGAAGCCCAGATCACGCAGCAGGTTCTTGATGATCCGCCGCATCGTCGAAAAGTCGTCAACGATGAGGATTTTCATGTCTTTGTTCAATTAGACCTCCAAGCAGTCTCAAACGCGCTCGGCCCCGAGCGCGCATTCAATCAATTCGGTACAACGTGAAAACGACTGCAACGACCCCGGGCTCAGCGCGCCCGCCATTCCCCCAGGCGGCTGCGCAGGCGCGCGGCGCACTGGCTGTGCAGCTGGCTGACACGCGACTCGCTGACGCCCAGCACCTCACCGATTTCCTTGAGGTTCAGCTCTTCGTCGTAGTACAGCGCCAGGACCAGCCGCTCCCGCTCGGGCAGGTTGGCGATGGCATCGGTCAGGGCAGCCTGGAAGCGCTCGTCTTCCAGGTCGCGCGACGGCTCGACCTGGCCACTGGCGCCGTCCTCGTGCAACCCTTCATGCTCGCCGTCCTGCAACAGGTCGTCGAAACTGAACAGGCGGCTACCCAAGGTATCGTTCAAAATCCCGTAGTAATCATCGAGACTCAACTGGAGTTCGGCAGCAACTTCATGATCTTTAGCGTCGCGGCCGGTTCTGGATTCCACGGCGCGCATCGCGTCGCTGACCATGCGGGTGTTGCGGTGCACCGAACGCGGTGCCCAATCACCCTTGCGCACCTCATCGAGCATCGCCCCGCGGATGCGGATACCGGCGTAGGTCTCGAAGCTGGCGCCCTTGCTGGCGTCATACTTGTTGGCGACTTCCAGCAAACCGATCATGCCGGCCTGGATCAGGTCTTCGACCTGCACGTTGGCCGGCAAACGCGCCAGCAGGTGATAGGCAATGCGCTTGACCAGCGGGGCGTAGCGTTCGATCAGTTCGTACTGGGCGTCCTTGGACGCCTTGCTGTACATCTTGAAACCGCTCGCACTCATAGCACTGGCCCTGCACTGGTGGGTTGCACCAGGCGCTCGACGAAGAACTCCAGGTGCCCGCGCGGGTTGGCCGGCAATGGCCAGCTATCGACCTTCTGCGCAATGGCCTTGAAGGCCAGCGCGCACTTGGAACGCGGGAACGCCTCATAGACTGCCCGCTGCTTCTGCACCGCCTTGCGCACGCACTCGTCGTACGGCACGGCGCCGACATACTGCAGGGCGACGTCAAGAAAACGGTCGGTGACCTTGGTCAACTTGGCGAACAGGTTGCGCCCTTCCTGCGGGCTTTGCGCCATGTTGGCCAGCACGCGGAAACGGTTCATTCCATAGTCGCGGTTGAGCAGTTTGATCAACGCGTAGGCGTCGGTGATCGAGGTCGGCTCGTCACACACCACCAGCAGCACTTCCTGCGCCGCGCGGACGAAGCTGACCACCGAATCGCCAATGCCTGCCGCGGTGTCGATCACCAGCACATCGAGGTTGTCGCCGACTTCGCTGAATGCCTGGATCAGCCCGGCATGCTGGGCCGGGGCCAGGTGCACCATGCTCTGGGTGCCGGAGGCGGCCGGCACGATGCGCACACCGCCAGGCCCCTGCAACAGCACATCGCGAAGCTCGCAGCGCCCTTCGATGACATCGGCCAGGGTGCGTTTCGGGGTCAGGCCCAGCAACACGTCGACATTGGCCAGGCCCAGGTCAGCGTCCAGCAGCATGACCCGGCGGCCGAGTTCGGCCAGCGCCAGGGACAGGTTCACTGAAACGTTAGTCTTGCCGACGCCACCTTTACCACCGGTTACGGCGATCACCTGTACGGGATGCATGCTACCCATGTTCGTTGTTTACCTTGTCTCGCTTGGACCCAAGCCACACGAGGGGGATTACTGCAGCCCCCTTGGTGTAGGTATTTTGCAAACGCTTCATCATCAACCCGCTCGTCGTGGGTTGTGATAGAGATCAGCGAACATATCGGCCATGGCCTCTTCGCTGGGCTCGTCCTGCAACTGCACATTCACCGCCCGGGTCACCAACTGGTGCGCCCGCGGCAGGTGAAGGTCGTCAGGAATGCGCGGGCCATCGGTGAGATAGGCCACGGGCAGTTCATGACTGATGGCCAGGCTCAGCACATCGCCGAGGCTTGCCGTTTCATCGAGTTTACTCAGGATGCAACCGGCCAGGCCGCAGCGTTTGTAGCTGTGGTAGGCCGCGGTCAGCACCTGCTTCTGGCTGGTGGTGGCCAGCACGAGGTAATTCTTCGAGGCAATGCCTCGGCTGGCCAGGCTTTCCAGTTGCATGCGCAGGGCCGGGTCGCTGGCCTGAAGGCCTGCGGTATCGATCAGCACCACGCGCTTGCGCAGCAGCGGCTCGAGCGCCTGGGCCAGCGACTGGCCCGGGTCGACATAGGTCACCGGCACATTGAGGATGCGGCCCAGGGTCTTGAGCTGTTCCTGCGCGCCGATGCGGAAGCTGTCCATGCTCACCAGGGCCAGGTTCTGCGGGCCATACTTGAGCACATAACGCGCCGCCAGCTTGGCCAGGGTGGTGGTCTTGCCCATGCCGGCGGGGCCGACCATGGCGATCACACCACCCTCTTCGATCGGCTCGATCTCGGGCACTTCGATCATCCGCGCAAGGTGCGCCAGCAACATGCGCCAGGCCTGGCGCGGCTCTTCGATCTCGGCGGTGAGCTCGAGCAGTTCGCGGGCAATCGGCCCGGACAGGCCGATGCGCTGCAGCCGGCGCCAGAGGTTGGCCTGTGCCGGCTTGCTGCCTTGCAGCTGGTTCCAGGCCAGTGAGCCGAGCTGCACTTCGAGCAGTTCGCGCAGGCCCGACAGTTCAGAGCGCATGGCGTCGAACAGGCGCGGGTCGACCGGGGCCGGGGCAGCGGCAGCAGCAGCGGCCGGCGCCTCCACGTGCGGCTCGATCAATGGCTCCGAGGCGGTCAGCGATTGCCCGGCAAACAATTGGCGGTCGCCTTCACTGGCCTCGCTGCGGTTGTCCAGTTCGGCCTGGGCAGTGGCGATGCGAGTCTGGGTCTTGCGCAGCTCTTGTTCGAGCTCGGGGTTGGGCACGCGCGGGGCCAGGGCGGACAGCTTGTAGTCCAGCGCGGCCGTCAGCTCGACACCGCCGGCGATGCGGCGGTTACCGATGATGGCGGCGTCGGAGCCCAGCTCATCACGAACCAGCTTCATGGCCTGACGCATATCGGCGGCGAAAAAACGCTTAACTTGCATAACCCACTACCTCAGCCGTTGGGGCCCACGGTGGCAACGATGGTGACTTGCTTGTTATCCGGTATTTCCTGATACGCCAGAACATGCAAATTCGGTACAGCCAGGCGACCGAAGCGCGACAGCATGGCGCGGATCGGGCCTGCGACCAGGAGGATGGCCGGTTGGCCTTGCATCTCCTGGCGCTGGGCGGCTTCGATCAGCGAACGCTGCAGCTTTTCGGCCATGCTCGGTTCAAGAAGAACACCGTCTTCCTGACCTTGCCCGGCCCTTTGCAGACTATTGAGCAAAATCTGTTCCAACCTTGGCTCAAGGGTGATCACAGGCAGCTCGGACTCAACGCCGACAATGCTTTGCACGATGGCGCGACACAATCCGACGCGCACTGCCGCCACCAGCGCGGCGGTATCTTGACTCTTGCCGGCATTGTTAGCGATAGCCTCGGCAATGCTGCGGATGTCGCGCACCGGCACTTGCTCGGCAAGCAACGCTTGCAGGACCTTGAGCAGCCCCGACAAGGAAATGACACCCGGCACCAGCTCTTCAGCAAGTTTAGGCGATGCCTTGGACAGCACCTGCAGCAATTGCTGAACCTCTTCGTGGCCGATCAGCTCGTGACAGTGCTTCTGCAGGATCTGGTTGAGGTGCGTGGCGACCACAGTGCTGGCATCGACCACGGTATAGCCCAGCGACTGCGCCTGGGCACGCTGACCGATGTCGATCCACACCGCTTCCAGGCCGAACGCCGGGTCACGTGCAGCGATGCCGTTGAGGGTGCCAAACACCTGGCCTGGGTTGATCGCCAGCTCCCGGTCCGGGTAGATCTCGGCCTCAGCCAGGATCACGCCCATCAGCGTCAGGCGGTAGGCGCTGGGCTGCAGGTCGAGGTTGTCCCGAATGTGCACGGTGGGCATGAGGAAGCCCAGGTCCTGGGAGAGCTTCTTGCGCACCCCTTTGATCCGCGCCAGCAGTTGGCCACCCTGGTTGCGGTCGACCAGCGGGATCAGGCGGTAGCCGACTTCCAGGCCGATCATGTCGATCGGCGTCACGTCGTCCCAGCCCAGCTCCTTGGTGTCCATCGCGCGCTGTGGCGAGGGCAGCAGGTCCTGCTGGCGCTGCGCTTCCTGCAGCGCGTCGGCCTTGGCCTTCTGCTGCTTCTTCCACACCAGGTAGGCGCCACCACCAGCCAGCAGGCCGAGGCTGAGGAAGGCGACGTGCGGCATGCCCGGCACCAGCCCCATGACGATCATCAGCCCCGCCGACACCGCCAGCGCCTTGGGCGAGTCGAACATCTGCCGGTTGATCAGCTTGCCCATGTCTTCGGAGCCCGAAGCACGGGTGACCATGATTGCAGCGGCGGTAGACAGCAGCAGTGATGGCAATTGCGCCACCAAACCGTCACCGATGGTCAGCAGGGCATAGACCTTGCCCGCATCGCTGAACGACATATTGTGCTGCAGCATGCCGATGAGCATGCCGCCAATCAGGTTGATGAACAGGATCAGCAAGCCGGCGATGGCGTCGCCGCGCACGAACTTGCTGGCACCGTCCATCGAACCGTAGAACTCGGCCTCCTGGGCCACCTCGGCGCGGCGCGACTTTGCCTGCGCCTGGTCGATCAGGCCGGCATTGAGGTCGGCGTCGATGGCCATCTGCTTGCCGGGCATGGCGTCGAGGGTGAAGCGCGCGCTCACCTCGGAAATACGCCCGGCACCCTTGGTCACTACCACGAAGTTGATGATCATGAGGATGGCGAACACCACCGCACCGACGACGTAGTTACCGCCGATCACGACCTCACCGAAAGCCTGGATCACCTTACCTGCAGCGCCATGCCCCTCTTGACCGTGCAGCATGACCACCCGCGTGGACGCCACGTTCAGCGCCAGGCGCAGCAATGTTGCCACCAGCAGGATGGTCGGAAACGCGGCGAAATCGAGCGGGCGCAGTGCGTACACGCAGACCAGCAGGACCACGATCGACAGGGCGATGTTGAAGGTGAAGAACACGTCGAGCAGGAACGGCGGTATCGGCAACATCATCATTGCCAACATCACCAGCAGCAACAGCGGCACACCCAGGTTGCCCCGACCGAGGCCGGCCAGGTTATGGCGCGCGTTGCTGATTAACTGAGTGCGATCCACCGCGATTCCTCTTCATGCAAAACTTTGACGCCCAAGGGGCGCTTGGGCGTGGCTCTGCAAGAAGCTTTCCAACTTTGTGTATGGCTCGGAATCTTGGGTGTTCTTGCGATCGACATAGAACCACCGCCAGGCCCACAACATACACCGCAGCCCTCAACTATCACGCCGCAAATCCGGCGGAATCGGCAGTTCATCCTTCAACGGCTCCGGCCGCTTGCCCTTGCCCGCCCGGTACTGCCGGATCTGGAACACATACGCCAGCACCTGCGCCACCGCCAGGTAGAGCCCCGCGGGGATCTCCTGTTCAATTTCGGTGGAGTAGTAGATCGCCCGCGCCAGCGCCGGCGATTCGAGGATCTGCACCTTGTGCTCCACGCCGATCTCGCGAATCTTCAAGGCAATGAAGTCGGTACCCTTGGCCAGCAGCAACGGCGCCGCCCCACCCTTCTCGGGGTCGTACTGCAGGGCCACGGCATAGTGCGTCGGGTTGGTGATGATCACATCCGCCTCGGGCACTGCGGCCATCATGCGCCGCTGCGATACTTCGCGCTGCAGCTGACGAATACGTTGCTTGACCTCGGGCTTGCCCTCGCTGTCCTTGTACTCGTCCTTGACCTCCTGCTTGGTCATCTTCAGCTTCTTGTGGGTCTGATATAGCTGGAATGGCACATCTGCCGCCGCGATGATCAGCAGCCCTGCCGCCATCCACAGCGCACTCCAGCCCACCACCTGCACACTGTGGATGATCGCCTGCTCCAGCGGCTCGTTGGCGATGGCCAGCAATGCCTGGCGATCGTTGCTCAGCACAACCAGCGCAACGATCAGAATCATGAAGAACTTGGCCAGCGCCTTGAGCAGCTCGGTCAATGCGTTCATCGAAAACATCCGCTTGATCCCCGACAATGGGTTCATGCGGCTGAATTTTGGCTGCAGCAGGCTGCCCGAAAAGATGAACCCACCTAGCGCGATGGGCGAGATCAGCGCAATGAAGAACAGCAGCACCAGGATCGGCTGCGTTGCCCAGATCGCCATCTTGCCCGAGGCGAGCAGGAACTGGCCCATGGAGCGCTCATCGGTCAGCACCTCGCGGGTTAGCGAAAAGTTCAGGCGCATCAGCGCCAGCAGCGTCTCGGCCAAGTGCCCACCAAAGGCCAATAACGCACCCGCACCGGCCAGCGTCACTGCCACCGTATTCAGCTCCTTGGAGCGGGCAATCTCACCTTTTTCGCGCGCATCGCGCTTGCGCTTGTCGGTGGGGTCTTCCGTCTTGTCGGCACCGCTCTCGCTCTCTGCCATGTTCAGCGCGCCCTTGCCAGATCACGCAGCCATTGCAGCGCCTCACTGGCCAATGCCTGGTAGTGGGAAAGCACATCGGCCAGGCCCACCCAGAAAATGCCCAGGCCCAGCACCAGGGTCAGCGGGAAGCCGATGGAAAAGATGTTCAACTGCGGCGCGGCACGGGTCATCACGCCGAAGGCAATGTTCACCACCAGCAGCGCTGCAATCGCCGGCAGGATCAGCAGCAGACCGGCGCCGAACACCCAGCTCAGGCGCCCGGCCATCTCCCAGAAATGGTTGACCACCAGCGCATTGCCGACCGGCAAGGTGGTAAAGCTCTCGGTCAGTACCTCGAACGCCACCAGGTGGCCGTTCATGAGCAAGAACAGCACGCTGATCAGCATGGTCATGAACTGGCTGACCACCGCCACGTTGACACCGTTGGCCGGGTCGACCATCGAGGCGAAGGCCATGCCCATTTGAATCGCGACGATTTGCCCGGCGATGACAAAGGCCTGGAACAGTAACTGCAATGAGAAGCCGAACAATGCCCCGACAATTATCTGCTCGCCACACAACAACAGGCCGCGCAGGCTTAGCGGGTCGAACTCGGGCAATGGCGGCAAGGCCGGCACGATCACCACGGTGATAGCCACCGCCGCGTACAGGCGAATGCGCGCCGGCAGCATGCGGGTGCCAAAGATCGGCATGGTCATCAGCACCGCGGTCACCCGGAACAGCGGCAGCATGAAGGTGGCGACCCAGGTGCCGATCTGCGCGTCGGTCAGCTCCAGCATGGCTGCTTCAACCGATCAGCTGCGGGATGCTGGTGTACAGGCCGGTGATGTACTCCATGAACTTCTGCGTCAGCCACGGCCCGGCAACGATCAGCGTCACTAGCATCACCAGCAGGCGTGGCAGGAAGCTCAACGTCTGTTCGTTGATCTGCGTGGCGGCCTGGAACATCGCCACCACCAGGCCGACCAACAGGCTCGGCACCACCAGCACGGCCACCATCAGCGTGGTCAGCCAGAGGGCGTCGCGGAACAGGTCGACGGCTACTTCAGGTGTCATGCAAGGCTCTCCTTGGCAGCGTCAGACGCCGCCGAAACTGCCGGCCAAAGTGCCCATGATCAGCGCCCAGCCATCGACCAGGACGAACAGCATGATCTTGAACGGCAGCGAGATGATCAACGGCGACAGCATCATCATGCCCATGGCCATCAGCACGCTGGCGACCACCATGTCGATGATCAGGAACGGGATGAAGATCATGAAGCCGATCTGGAACGCGGTTTTCAGCTCCGAGGTGACGAACGCTGGCACCAGAATGGTCAGCGGCACCTGCTCGGGCCCGGCGATATCGGTGCGCTTGGACAGGCGCATGAACAGGTCCAGATCGCTCTGGCGGGTTTGTGCCAGCATGAAGTCCTTCAGCGGCCCCTGGGCCTTGTCGATGGCCTGCTGGGCCGTCATCTGCTCCTTCAAATACGGCTGCACGGCGTCCTGGTTCACCCGGTCGAACACCGGCGCCATGATGAACAGGGTCAGGAACAGCGCCATACCGGTCAACACCTGGTTCGACGGGGTCTGCTGCAGGCCCAGCGCCTGGCGCAGGATCGAGAAGACGATGATGATGCGGGTGAAGCTGGTCATCAGGATGACGAACGCTGGAATGAAACTCAGCGCCGTCATGATCATCAGGATCTGCAGGCTGACCGAGTATTCCTGCTGCCCGTCCGGCCCATTGGACAGGGTAATGGCCGGGATCGACAGCGGGTCGGCGCCCAGGGCCAACGGCGCGGCCAAGAGCAGCGCCAGGGTGAACATGATGCGCAGCGCGCCGATCATCACTTCTTGTCCTTCTGATCCTTGCCCATCAGCTCCATCAGCCGCTGGGCGAATTCCGGCGTCGCCTGACGGGCGCTGGCGGCTACTTCCACAGGTTCGGCCATGACGTGCAAGGCCTCGATGCTGCCAGGGGTATGGCCGATGAGGATCTGCTCGTTGCCGACCTGCACCAGCAACAGCCGGTCGCGCGGGCCAAGGGCGCGGCTACCGACGATCTCGATCACCTGGCCTCCCTTGGGCGCAGCGCCCTGCATGCGGCGCAGCAGCCAGGCCAGGAAGAAGATCAGGCCCACCACCAGCAGCAGGCCGAACACCATCTGCGCCAGCTGCCCACCCAGGCTGCCGGGTGTGCCTGGCGGTGGCGTTACCGGCACCGCCGGTGCGGCAGCGGCAATCACCGCTTCGCTGGCGAGCAGCGTGGCCAGGGCCGTCAGGGCCCGCATCGTACCCTTCACTCAGCGCAGCTTCTTGATACGTTCGCTGGGGCTGATCACGTCGGTCAGGCGGATGCCGAACTTCTCGTTGACCACCACCACTTCGCCATGGGCGATCAGCGTGCCGTTGACCAGCACGTCGAGCGGCTCACCGGCCAGGCGGTCGAGCTCGATGACCGAACCCTGGTTCAGCTGCAGCAGATTGCGGATGTTGATTTCGGTGCTGCCCACTTCCATGGAGATGTTCACCGGAATGTCCAGGATCACGTCCAGGTTCGGGCCTTCGAGGCTGACGTTTTCCTTCGGCCGCGGCGAGCTGGCGAACTCTTCCATCGGCAGCCGGCCAGCGCCGGCATTGCCGCTGTCGCCGCCCAGCAGCGCATCGATGTCAGCCTGGCCGGCATCACCGGTTTCTTCCAGCGCCGCGGCCCATTCGTCGGCCAGGGCCTGGTCTTCTGGGGAGGTGATCTCGTTTTCGTTAGCCATGATGTCCTCGACAGGCATTCAATTCGTAGTGAGCGACCGGCACGCCGTCAGCGGCGTTCGATCGGGTCGATGATCTGCAGCGCCAGGTTGCCCTTGTGCGAACCCAGGCGCGCCTTGAACGACGGCACGCCGTTGGCGCGCAGCACCAGGTGCTCCGGCAGCTCCACCGGGATCACGTCGCCAGGCTGCATGTGCAGCACATCGCGCAGTTTCAGCTGGCGGCGGGCAACCGTGGCGCTCAGCGGCACAGAGACGTCCAGCACGTCCTCGCGCAGGGCCTTGACCCAGCGCTCGTCCTGGTCGTCCAGGTCGGACTGGAAACCGGCATCGAGCATTTCGCGCACCGGCTCGATCATCGAGTACGGCATGGTCACGTGCAGGTCGCCGCCGCCGCCGTCCAGTTCGATATGGAAGGTTGACACCACCACCGCCTCGCTCGGCCCGACGATGTTGGCCATGGCCGGGTTGACCTCGGAGTTCATGTACTCGAAGTTGACCGGCATGATCGCCTGCCAGGCTTCCTTGAGGTCGACGAAGCACTGGTCCAGCACCATGCGCACCACCCGCAGCTCGGTGGGGGTGAATTCGCGGCCTTCGATCTTGGCGTGACGCCCGTCACCGCCGAAGAAGTTGTCCACCAGTTTGAACACCAGCTTGGCGTCGAGGATGAACAGCGAGGTGCCGCGTAGCGGCTTGATCTTGACCAGGTTGAGGCTGGTCGGCACGTACAGCGAATGCACGTACTCGCCGAACTTCATCACCTGCACGCCGCCAACCGCCACGTCCGCCGAGCGGCGCAGCAGGTTGAACATGCTGATGCGGGTATAGCGCGCGAAACGCTCGTTGATCATCTCGAGGGTCGGCATGCGACCGCGCACGATCCGATCCTGGCTGGTCAGGTCGTAGCTTTTGATGCTGCCAGGCTCGGCAGCGCTCTCGGTCTGTACCAGCCCATCATCGACGCCGTGCAACAGGGCATCGATCTCATCCTGGGACAGCAGGTCCTGTACGGCCATAACGGACTCCTACTGCAATACGAAATTGGTGAACAGCAGCTGGTCTACCACCGGCTTGCCGACTTCCTTCTGCGCCACTTCCTGCACCACTGCGGTGGCTTTCTGGCGCAGCATTTCCTGGCCCACGGGGCTGCTGGCCAAGGTGTCGAAGCCTTGCCCGGAGAACATCATCACCAGGTTGTTGCGAATCACCGGCATGTGCACCTTCAGGGCGTCCATGTCAGCCTGGCTGCGGCCTTGCAGGGTGATGCTCACCTGCATGTAGCGCTGGCGACCGTTCTGGTTGAAGTTGACCACAAACGCCGGGGACAGGGCCTCGTACAGCGCCGCTGGCTTGACGTTCGCTGCTGCCGGGTCGGTCTGTGTGGCGGGTTCGCTCTTGTGCATGAAGAACCAGGTAGCGCCCACCGACAGGCCGACCGCCAGCAACAGGGCCAGTACCAGCAGCAGGATCAGCTTGAGTTTGCCTTTAGTGGCGGGGTCTTTCACTGCGTCGCTCTTCGCCATGCCAATAATCCGTCGTCCATCTGGGTTTCAAAGGAGGATGACGTGGCTTGAGCAAGTGTTATGCCAGGTTTGTGGGCGCATGGCATGTATGTTGTGGCGACGGTGAGACGAGCGCCGCCCGCGAAGCGCTTGCCTTGAGATCTTTAGCGCCCTTGAGATCGAGCGCCGCCCGCGCGGCGCATCGCGGGCAAGCCCGCTCCTACATTTGTTGCAACGTGCCATTCCAGTCAGGCCATGGTTGTCCGCCTTGGCGCATGACTGTAGACAAATGGGGCGTCGGCAGCGCCAGCCGAAAAATTGGGTCATGCCAACAAGGCTGGCAACTATGGCCTCACAGGCCATGGCACGTTGCAACAAATGTAGGAGCGGGCTTGCCCGCGATGCGCCGCGCGGGCGGCGCTCGATCTCAAGGGCGCTGAAGATCCCAAGGCATGCGCTTCGCGAAGCGGCGCTCAATCTCAATCCCACCACACCCTTCAAGCGTAAAAATCTACCGCACTGTCACCAATCACCACCTGCTGCTCGACCGGACGGGCGGCATCGGCAAGCTCACCCTGCTCGCCACCGGCACCACCTTGGGCCCGCCGCGCCGCCACCCCGGACAACTGCGAGCCATCCGGCTGCGCCTGCTGCTGTTGCTGCCCGCGCGACTGGTCGGCGACGTTGACGTCCGGCTGCGCCAGCCCCTGCTGGGCGAACAGTTCGCGCAGGCGATGCACCTGGCTGTCCAGCGCATCACGCACACCGGCGTGGCCGCTGATGAAGGTCACCTGGGTTGCCTGGTCCGCCGCCAGGTTGACACGAATGTCCAGCCGCCCGAGCTCGGCCGGCTCCAGCTGGATGTCGGCCGACTTGAGGTTTTGGCTGGACAAGTACATGACCCGGTTGACCAGGCCTTCGGCCCAGGCGTTCTGGTTCATCGGCAACGGCTGATGCAACGGGTTGCTGCTCACCGGCACGGCATTGGCGGTCTTGGCCGTGGCAGCCTGGGTCAGGCTGGCCAGGCGGTTGGCGAAATCGTCGATACGGGTATCGCTGCCCGCGCTCTTGGTGTCTTTGAGGCCGTCGTCCAGCAGTGCACCGAATGCCTTGTCACCGGTCTCCGACTGCCCCGCCTCGGCTTCGATCTTGTCCATCAGGGTCGCCAATGGATTGACGGCGGCTTGGCCATCGTCGGCTTGCGCAGGGTCGGTGGCATGGGCCGAGGTCGTGCCTTTGGCCTGGGCGCTTTGCTCCAGCGCCAGGCGCAGGGCGGGCATATTGGCCAGGGCGTCTGCGTCGGGGTCGAAGGTTTGCGCCGCCGGTTCTTCCGGCAACGCCTCGCTGATGGGCTGCTGGACAGCCGCCAGCACTGGGGCTACCGCTTCGGCCTGAGCCTGCAGCAGTTGCGCCCCCGGCTGCGCATCAGTGACCTGCCCCGCCACCAGGTTGGCGTCGAGGGAAGTGGATTCTTCGCCCGCTGCAGCATCCGTGCTGGCCTGGGCCTGATCGTCTGCTGGCAATTTCTTGCCGTCATCGGCAACCGTCGGTTTGTCGACAGCCTCCTTCTTGCCGGCTTGGGCAACGTCGGGCTTGTCCTTGGGCTTGGCCTGAGCGACCTTGTCATCGCGCCCCACGCCTTTGTCACGCCCCTGCCCGGCCATGACCTGGTCGAAGCCGCCGCCCTGCCCGCCCGCCGCCTGCAGGGGCTTGTCCACCAGCGAGGAACCCGCACGCGACGGCTTGCTCAGCGTGTTGGCTTGCAGTAATGGATTGGGTGCGACAGGCATTGATGGGTCTCCGCGCCAGAAACTGGAATATCGTCTGGACACAGACAGGCAAAAGTCACGCCAACTACGCGTCAGCCTGCAGAAACCCGCGCGCGCTCACCCCGGTAGAACCGCTGTACCTCCAGGTATTCCTGGTCGATCCGGTTGATCAGGTCCTCGATGCCGTACAGTGGCCGCTCCTTGACCCGTTCTTCGAGCTGATGACACAGCTGCGCCAGGCCAACCGCACCCATGTTGCTGCTGCTGCCCTTGAAGCTGTGCGCGGCCATGCCGAGCTCATCGGCATTCCTGGCACCGTGCAACTGGCTCAGGCGCCGCTCGGAATCTTCCAGAAAGGTTTCCAGCAATTGCAGGTAGCCATCTTCCATGACCTCCTGCAGGTCACTGAGCACCTTGTGGTCAATATGCATGTCAGTCACTTGTTCACTCCTTGATCAAGCCGGATTATGCCTCAACCGCCAAACTGCCGGCCAGGCGGCCTACCAGTCGAACTGCACCCAGGCGCAACGGCCGCCTTCGCGCCAACCGGCATCGCTGCCAAGCTGCCCTACGAGTTTCAGGCCGCGACCGCTCAAGCCTTGCTCGCGGGCGGGACGCGACAGCACCTGCTGCACATCGAACCCCGCACCACTGTCGCGAACCTCGATGATCAGACGCCCACCTGAAGCCAGCGGTTCCACTTTCAGGTCGATGCGCACGAAACCGTCGACCAAGGCATCCAAACGCCGGGCGCGCTCCTGATAGTAGTCGGCAAAGCCATGCGCATCACGCTTGAGCCGCGAATCCAGGCCCAACACGCCATGTTCCAGGGCATTGGAGTACAACTCGCTGAGCACGCTGTGCAAGGCGCCGGTAAGCGGCCGCAGGCCATGGATTTCCTGCAGCAACTGCACAAGGTAAGGCACCGGGTTGAAGCGCTTCAGGCTTTCGCCGCGCAACGCGAACCCCAGCGACCAGTCCAGCGGACTGGAGCGCCCACTGTCAGAATAGAGGGTCGGCGCCGGCACGCGCTCCTCGACGGTGAACATGCGAATGTCGCACAGGCTGATGTCATCCCGCGGGGTCCCGCCAAAGCGTTCCAGCGCCTGCATCACCTCGTCGAACAGCTGCACCGGGTCGCGGTTGGCCGCCAGCACCGCGCGCAGGCGCTCGACACCGAACAGGCGCTCCTGTTCGTCCGCCGTATCCACAACACCGTCGGACAACAGCAACAGGCGCTCGCCCGCCGCCAGTGGCAGCACTTCGGTGCTGTCATCGAAGCGCTCCGCCGCCAGGACGCCCAACGGCAAATGGCGTGAGGCAAGGCTTGCAATCACTTCGCCGTCGGCCGACAGCCGGTAGCCATCCGGCATACCACCGTTCCACACCTCCACGGTGCCGCGCTGCACGCTCAAGTTGAGCAACAGCGCGCAGCAGAACATGTCCACCGGCAGGATGCGCTTGAGCTTGGCGTTCATCTCGCGAAGCATGTGCGCCAGGCCGTAGCCCTTTGCGGTCATGCCGTAGAACACCTCCGCCAGCGGCATGGCGCCGACTGCGGCCGGCAGCCCATGGCCGGTGAAATCCCCGAGCAGCACATGCATGTCGCCCGACGGGGTAAACGCCGCTAGCAGCAGGTCACCGTTGAACAAGGCATAGGGCGATTGCAGGTAACGAATGTTCGGCGCCGTGATGCAGCCAGAATGGGCGACCTTGTCGAACACCGCCTTGGCCACGCGCTGCTCGTTGAGCAGGTGATGGTGATGCCGGGTGATCAGGTCGCGCTGTGCCAGCACGGTCGCCTGCAGCCGCCGCAGGCGGTCCATGGCGCGAATCTTGGCGGCAAGAATCACCGCACTGTACGGCTTGGCCATGAAGTCGTCGCCGCCAGCCTCCAGGCAGCGCACCAAGGCCTCCTCTTCGTTCAGCGAGGTGAGGAAGATGATCGGCACCAGCGCTTCGCCGGCCAGTGCCTTGATCTGCCGCGCCGCTTCAAAACCGTCCATCACTGGCATCAAGGCATCGAGCAGCACCAGCTGCGGGCGCTTTTCGGCAAACAGCGCCACCGCCTGTTCGCCGTTTTCGGCGGTGAACACCTGATGGCCCTGGCGCCGGACGATTTGCGCCAGCAACAGGCGATCCGTGGCGCCATCTTCGGCCACCAGCACGGTCAGCGGCTGCTCAGCCGACATCGGGGCGCTCAACTGATGTCGAACAGTTTTTCAAAATTGGAGATAGCGAGGATCTTGCGCACGTCGGAGCTGGCGTGCACCACGCGCACGTCCGAATTATCGCCGCCCGCGTGATCGCGCAACAGCAGCAACATGCCCAGCGCCGAGCTGTCCAGGTAGGTGGTGTCCTTGAGGTCGACGACCACCGAGTCCGGTCGCCTGGGCTGGCTTTCATAAGCATCGCGAAACTCCTGATGCTTGCCGAAATCGAAGCGCCCCTTGATCTTGATCGTGAGCTTTTTCCCGTCCTGCGAACAATCAGTTTCGACTGCCATGCTAGCGATTCCTTCGATGATGGCGAATGCAACTCTTCAAGGTTTAGCAGGCGGCAGGGGCCGCTGCAAGCCGCAGCTAGATGTGCCCCTGCCTGGGCAGCCGCTGCGACAACTCATCCAGCAAGCGCTGCTCGCGCTTGTCTTCCGCGCGCCGCGCCTCGTCCAGGTAACGCTGCACCAGCTTGCGCAGTCCTTCCACCCGGGCGTAGGCCTGCTGCCAGGTACCACGGGCGTTCTTGAGGTTGTTCTGGTGCCAGGTCAGGCTCTGGCGCTGTTGGGTCATGGCCGTTTCCAGCTGGGCCAGAAAACGCTGGTAGTTGAGCAGCCAGCTACCGTTGACGCCCTGGCCACCGCGGCTGATCCACTGCGCCTGGTAACCCTCGCGAAACGACTCCAGCTCCGCAAGCTTGGCCTGCGCCTGCACCACCAACTGCTGAAAATGCCCCACACGCTGCGCCGCCTTGCGCTCGGCTTCCTCGGCCATGTTCACCACCGGCACCAGGCGCGCGGCACGGCTTTGCACGCTCATGGCTTAGCCGCCGTTCGCCGGGGGCATGAAGATCGCCCCCAGCTGCTGACGGCTCTGGCCCATGCCGACGTTCTCGTCGAGCGCCTGGCGCAGGAAGTCCACCAGTTTAGGCTGCAGGGCAATGGCCAGGTCGGTTTCCGGATCGCCGCCGGCCACATACGCACCCACACTGATCAGGTCGCGGCTTTGCGACAACCGCGACCACAACTGCTTGAACTTCTGAGCCTGGCGCAAATGGTCGGCATCGACGACTTGGGGCATGACCCGGCTGATCGACGCTTCGATGTCGATCGCCGGATAGTGGCCTTCCTCAGCCAACCGGCGTGACAGCACGAAGTGGCCATCGAGCACACCCCGCGCGGCGTCGGCAATCGGGTCCTGCTGATCGTCGCCTTCGGACAGCACGGTGTAGAACGCGGTGATCGAACCACCGCCCGGCTCGCCGTTACCGGCACGCTCCACCAGCTTGGGCAGCTTGGCGAACACCGACGGTGGGTAGCCACGGGTGGCCGGCGGCTCACCGATGGCCAGGGCGATTTCACGCTGGGCCTGGGCAAAGCGGGTCAGCGAGTCCATCAGCAGCAGGACATTTTTGCCCTTGTCGCGAAAGTACTCAGCGATACGCGTGCAATACATGGCGGCACGCAAACGCATCAGCGGCGCATCGTCAGCCGGCGATGCGACCACCACGGAGCGCTTGAGGCCTTCTTCACCCAGGATGTGCTCGATGAATTCCTTCACCTCACGGCCCCGCTCACCGATCAGGCCAACCACGATGATTTCGGCTTCGGTAAAACGGGTCATCATGCCCAGCAACACCGACTTGCCCACACCGGTACCGGCGAACAGGCCTAGGCGCTGGCCCCGGCCGACCGTCAGCAGGCCGTTGATACTGCGGATGCCCACGTCCAGCGGCTGGCTGATCGGGTCACGGTTGAGCGGGTTGATGATCGGGCCGTCCATCGGCACCCAATCCTCGGCCTTCATCCCGCCCTTGCCGTCCAGGGCGCGACCGGCGCCGTCCAGCACCCGGCCAAGCATGCTCATGCCCATCGGCAGGCGACCGCTGTCATCCAGCGGCACCACCCGTGCGCCGGGTGCGATGCCGGCAATGCTGCCGACCGGCATGAGGAAAATCTTGCTGCCAGCGAAGCCCATGACTTCGGCCTCGACTTGCACCGGGTGGTACGTGTCGTCGTTGATCACCAGGCAGCGCGCGCCCACGGCGGCGCGCAGGCCCTCGGCCTCCAGGGTAAGGCCAACCATGCGCAGCAGTCGGCCTTCGACCACCGGCTGCACCGGCAACTTGATCGCCTCGGCGTAGCCGCCCAGGCGTTTGCCGAAGCTGGTACGGTCAAGGCGCATCGTTGGCGCCCAGCTCGATCGAGACATCCGGCGCTGCCGGGTGCAGGGCCTGGTCGTGCAACTGGTCGAACAGCTGTGCCACGGCCTTTTCGATGCGCGTTTCCATGGTGGCGTCGATGCGGCTGTGCGCCGTCTCGATACGGCAACCACCCGGCAGCAGGGCGTCATCCTCGAGCAGCTTCCAGCTTTCCTCATGGCGCTCGCGCAAGGCCTTGGCCAGCTCGAAGTCCTGCGGGTTGAGGTGAATGCGGATGTTGTCCGCGCCCATCGGCAGCAGCTTCAGGGCTTCACGCAGCACGTGGGTGATCTGGCTGGAATCGCTGCGCAATTCGCGGCCGATGACCTGGCGGGCCATGTGCGCGACCAGGTGCACGAGGGTCTTTTCAATCTGCGTGTCCTGCTCGGCGATGGGCTCGAGCAAGTGCGCCATCAGCTGTTCAAGGCCGGCGAGCTTGGCAGCAAGGGCCTCTTCGGCCTCCTGGCGAACTTTGAGCTGGGTGCTGTGAAAACCTTCGCGCTCGCCCGTGGCGAAGCCTTCGTTGTAGGCCTCCTGGCGAATCGCTTCGAGTTCTTCGAGGGTCAGCGGCTGGACTTCCTCCAGCGGCACTTCCTCGACTTCTTCTTCGATGATTTCCGGCTCAGGCTCGGGTACCGGCTCGGGCTCGGGATCGAAGCTGGGCAGCGCCCAGATGTCGACACCTTCGAGGTCGCGGGCACGGATCAGGTCGCTGGGGTGGGACTCTTTGGTGGGCATGTTCTCAGGTACTCAACAACTGCCGATGCAGTGTTTGTGGGAGCGGGCGTGACCCGCGAACACCGGCAAAGCCGGTGCCATTCACCGCGGCGCCTACTTCGCGGGGCAAGCCCGCTCCCACAGGAGGGCGCATTGCCCGATGGATCAGATCATTTCCTCGGCGCCCTTGCCACCGAGCACGATCTCGCCGGCCTCGGCCATGCGTCGGGCGATGGTGAGGATTTCCTTCTGCGCCGTTTCCACGTCGCTGACGCGCACCGGGCCCTTGGCTTCGAGGTCGTCGCGCAGCAGCTCGGACGCACGCTTGGACATGTTCTTGAAGATCTTGTCCTTGACCCGCTCGTCGGCGCCCTTGAGCGACACCACCAACACATCGGAAGACACTTCGCGCAGCAACGCCTGGATGCCACGGTCGTCGACGTCGGCCAGGTTGTTGAAGACGAACATCAAGTCTTCGATCTGCTCGGACAAGTCGTTGTCGATTTCGCGGATCGAGTCCATCAGTGCACCTTCCACAGAGCTGTCGAGGAAGTTCATGATGTCGGCGGCACGCTTGATGCCACCCAACGTGGTACGGGCAGCATTGGAGTTGCCCGAGAACTGCTTCTCGAGGATCTGGTTCAGCTCCTTCAGCGCCGCCGGCTGCACGGTATTGAGCGACGACACGCGCAGGATGATGTCCAGGCGCACCTTGTGGTCGAAGTTGCTCAGCACTTCACCGGCCTGGTCGGGGTCGAGGTACGCCACCACGATGGCCTGGATCTGCGGGTGCTCGTAGCGGATGACATCGGCCACGGCACGCGGCTCCATCCACTTGAGGCTGTCCAGGCCGCTGGTGTTGCCCCCCAGCAGGATGCGGTCGATCAGGCCGTTGGCCTTGTCCTCGCCAAGGGCCTGGTTGAGCATCTTGCGGATGTAACCGTCGGAGCCCACGCCCAGGCTGGTCTGGTCGCCGACGATCTCGACGAACTCGCTCATTACCTGCTGCACCTGTTCACGGTGCACGTTGCCCATCTGCGCCATGGCCACGCCAACCCGCTGCACTTCTTTCGGGCCCATGTGGCGCAACACCTGGGCGGCATCGGTCTCACCCAGCGAGAGCAGGAGAATCGCCGCCTTGTCGGTGCGGCTCAGCTTGGCGGTAACGGCTCGGTTGTCACTCATCGGCGTTGATCCACTCTTTCACGACCTGGGCCACGCGGCCCGGGTCTTCGGCCACCAGGCCTTTGATTGCGTTGAGCTGTGCCTCGTAACCCTCGCTCGGGCTTGGCAACAGAATGCTTGTAGGGCCACCCAGGCTGACGCGGTCGTTGGCCAGTTCGCCATCCAGACCGATCATGCCGCCCAGTTCCATGTCGCTGTCCGTCGCAGCAGCTTGCTTGCCACCGCCAGTGATGTTGTTGAGTACCGGGCGCAGCACGCCGAACACCAGTACCAGGATGAACACCACGCCCAACACTTGCTTGACGATGTCCCAGAACCACGGCTGCTGGTAGAAGGCGATGTCGGCGATTTCTTCGCCACGGTCGGCGGCGAACGGCACGTTGATCACCGTGACGCTGTCGCCACGGCTGGCATCGAAGCCCACGGCGTCCTGCACCAGGCGGGTAAAGCGTGCCAGGTCTTCGGCGCCCCATGGCGCGCGGGTAGCTTCACCGCTGGCGTCGAGCTTGACCTGGTCATCGACCACCACCGCGACCGACAGGCGGGTCAGGCGACCCTGCTGCTGGCGGGTATGGCTGATGGAGCGGTCCAGTTCGAAGTTCTTGGTGGTCTGCACGCGCTTGTCGGCCGGGTATGGCGCAAGCATCGGCTGGCCGGTGGCCGGGTCCATGATCTGTTGGCCGTTGGCATCCACCAGCGGCTGGCCTGGCTGGACGGCACCGGCGGCAGGGGCTGCGGCGGTGGCATTTTCCGGCGCTGCTGCACCTGCCGGCGGTTGGTTGCTCAGGGCACCGGGCACGCCTTGCGGGCCGGAGCTGCTGGCACGCTGTTCGTTGACGGCCTGCTCGCTGCGCAGCGCCGGCTGGTCCGGGTTGAACTGCTCGGAGGTGGATTCCACCGCACTGAAGTCCAGGTCGGCGGACACTTCGGCCTTGTAGCGGTCGTTGCCCAGCACCGGCTGCAGAATGTTGTGCACACGTTGGGTCAGCATGCCCTCCATGCGCCGGCTGTAGTCGAACTGCTTGCCGGCCATGGTCAGCGCAGTGTCCTGCAGCTGCTCGGAGAGCAGGTTGCCCTTCTGGTCGACCACGGTGACTTGCGACTTGTCCAGCTCCGGCACACTGGTGGCAACCAGGTTGACGATCGCCATTACCTGGCCGGCTTCCAGGGCCCGGCCCGGATACAGCTCGACCAGTACCGAGGCGCTTGGCTTGCGCTCGTCACGCACGAACACCGAGCTTTTCGGGATCGCCAGGTGCACGCGGGCCGCCTTGACGTTGTTCAGGCTGGAAACGGTGCGCGCCAGCTCGCCTTCAAGGCTGCGGCGGTAACGGGTAGCCTCCATGAACTGGCTGGTACCCAGGCCCTGTTCCTTGTCGAGCAGCTCGAAACCGACATTGCCGTCGCCTGGCGCCACGCCCGCAGCTGCCAGCTTCAGACGGGCACGGGAGAGGTCGTCGGCCTTGACCAACAGGGCACCGGAATTGGGCTCGACGTTGTAGGGGATGTCTGCAGCGGCCAGGGTATCCATGACCTGCTTGGTGTCCATGCCGGCCAGGCTGCCGTAGAGCGGCCGGTAATCAGGCTGCTGCGACCACAGCACCACGGCGAAGCCGATCGCCACGCTCGCAGCCAACCCGACCAGCAGGCCGACCTGACGCAGCATGGGCATCTGCGAGATGTTTTCCAGGAACGACATGCCGAACAGCGGCGGCTTGGACGCTGGCGGGCCACTCTTGGCGGGTGCGTTATCGACGACTGCTTCAGCCATGGTTTACATCCGTCCTCAAACCGGCATCTGCATGATGTCTTGGTACGCCTGGACCAGCTTGTTGCGTACCTGGGTCAGCGCCTGCATCGAAACGCTGGCTTTCTGCGAAGCAATCATCACGTCGGTGAGGTCGACACCGCTCTTGCCGATTTCGAAGGCATTGGCGAGTTGGGTCGACGCCTGCTGGGTTTCATGGACCTTGCCGATGGCCTGGCCAAGCATGTCGGCAAAGCTGCTCTGGCCAGGCGCCAGTTCAGGCGCAGCAGTGGCTTTGGGCAACGACATGGCATCGGCCTGCATGGCCCGCATGTCCAGCATCAGACGATTGAATTCAACACCTTGGCTCATGACCTTCTCTCTCCGGCGGCCGCATTTTTTTGACACTCATGCGGCGGATAGCCCTGAGCTAGCAACAAGAGTGCCAGCCCGCCCCGCGATCGGTTAATTCAATGCATCAGCCGTACAGGCTGGCTTCCACATCAAGCCCCGCATCGCGCATTTGCGCCAGCTTGTAGCGCAGGGTTCGGGGGCTGATACCCAGGCGCTCGGCAGCCTCCTTGCGGCGGCCGCGCTCGGCACGCAGGGTGTCGATGATCATCTGGAATTCATGGCGGCGCATGTCATCACCCAGGCCAGCGGAATCACCTGCATCCTCGACCACCGCAGGCGTGACCGCGGCGGGCGCAACCGCCGACAACGGAATGGCGCCGGCCAGACAAAAATCTGCCGCCTCGACCACCCCGCCCTGCTGCAGGATCAACGCACGCTGCAAGGCGTTATCCAGTTCGCGCACGTTGCCCGGCCAGGCATAGGCCTGCAGGCAGGCCTGCGCCGCAGCCGAAAGGCGCACAGGTGCGTGCTTCATCTTCGCCACATGCCGCGCCAGCAAGCGCTCGGCCAGCGGCAGAATATCGCCACTGCGTTCACGCAGCGGCTGCCAGGCCAGGGGGAAGACCGAAAGGCGGTAGTACAGGTCTTCGCGGAAGCGCCCCGCCGCCACCTCGCCAGCCATGTCGCGGTTGGTCGTGGCCAGCACGCGGATATCCAGGGCAATCGGCTTGCGCCCACCTACCCGCTCAACCTCACGTTCCTGCAGCACGCGCAGCAGCTTGGCCTGCAGGCCGAGGGGCATTTCGGAAATCTCGTCGAGCAGCAAGGTACCGCCTTCGGCCTGCTCGAATTTGCCGGCCTGCGCGGCAATGGCACCGGTGAAGGCGCCCTTCTCGTGGCCGAACAACGTGGCCTCGAGCATGTTGTCAGGGATCGCCGCGCAGTTGATCGCAACGAACGGCTGCGTGGCGCGTGGCGACTGCTGGTGAATGTAGCGCGCCAGGACTTCCTTGCCCGTGCCCGATTCACCCGAGATAAGCACGGTCGAATCGCTGCGTGCGACCCGTGCGGCCAGCTCCAGCAACTGTCGGCTGGCCGGCTCGCAGGCCACCGGCCCCTCGTCGTCAGATGCGCCCAGGCGCCCGGCGGCGTGGCGCTCGACCAGGCTCAAAAGGGCCTTGGGCTCGAAAGGCTTGACCAGATAATCGGCAGCGCCCTGGCGCATGGCCTCCACCGCGCGCTCCACGGCAGCATGGGCGGTCATCAGCAGCACCGGCAAGTGCGGGTGGTGGCGGCGCAGCCGGGCCAGCAACTGGTGCCCGTCCATGCCCGGCATGTTCACGTCACTGACCACCAGGCTGTACGCGTCGTCGACTACAGCCTGCAACGCCTCCTCGGCACTGCCCACGGCATGGTAGGCAAAGCCGCCGATTTCGAGGGTGTCGCCCAACGCCTGGCGCAATACGCGGTCATCCTCGACCAGCAGCACCTTGATGACCATTACAGCGCCTCCGTCTGGCCGCCGATCAGCGGCAACTCAACCGTCACACAGGTGCCACGCCCCACCTTCGAACGCAGCCGCAGCGTGCCCTGGTGCGCACGCACCACGGCTTTGACCACGGCCAGGCCCAGCCCGGTGCCGGTGGCCTTGGTGGTCAGAAAGGGTTCACCCAGCCGCCCCAGCAGATCGGCATCGATACCGCTGCCGGCGTCGCTGACGCACAAATGCAGGGTGTGCTCGCGGCGGAACAGGTGCACCTTGAGCCGGGCCGGGCCATCGCTGGCCTGCAGGGCATTCTCGATCAGGTTGAGCAAGGCACCGACCAGGGTGTCGCGGTTGCACAGCAGCTCACCCAGGCGGCTGTCGCACTGCCAGCGCACGGCGTGCCCCTGAACATGGGGCTGGGCAGCCTGCTGCAACGCCTGGAACAGGCTCTTGGGGGTCAAGCGGTCACCCAGCGGCAGCTCGCCGCGGGCGAACACCAGCATGTCGCGCACCTGATGCTCCAGTTCGTGCAGGCGCTCCTTGAGGCTGCCAGCGAACCGCTGGCGGGTTTCTGGCGCAAGCTCGCGTTCGCTATCGGCCAGATGGCTGGCATAGAGCATGGCCGCCGACAGCGGCGTACGGATCTGGTGGGCCAGCGAGGCGACCATGCGCCCCAACGACGACAGGCGCTCATGGCGTGCCAACTGATCCTGCAGGCGACGGGTTTCAGTCAGGTCATTGAGCAGCACCAGCTGGCCGGGTTCGGCATCCAGCGAACGGGTGGCGATGGACAGGCGCCGGCCGTCGCGCAGCGATACCTCATGCCCGTCATCCTTGCGCGGCGCAAAGCTGCGGGCGATCACCTGGCGCCACAGCTGGCCCAGCAAGGGCTCACCGAGCAGCTCGCAGGCCGCCGGGTTGGCTTCGCGCACCAGGCCCTGACCATCGATCACGATCACCCCACCGGGCAGCAGGTCGAGCAGGTTCTGCAGGCGATTGGCCAGGCGCTCCTTCTCGTTCAGCTCGGCCATGCGCTGGGCGCCGACCACCGCCAGCTCACCTTTCAGCTCGCTGACGCGGGCTTCGAGCATGCTGTAGGACTGGTTGAGCTGGGTGGATACCTGGTTGAACAGGGCAAATGCCTGCTCCAGCCCCTGTCGACTCTCCTGTTCGACCGGGGTACGCCCCTGCGGATCAGGGACTCGGGAAAAGTGGGCGGCCTGGGGCATCGTGCTCTCTCGCGTGGCTGACCGTCATAAAAACGGTGTGGTGCCAGCGGTGTAGCAATAGCCGTGCCGGGGATGGGGGTTTTAGCTATCGGGGAATTGGGCGCTTGTCTTGAGGGTTGCAGTGATGCGCAGATCGAGCGCCGCGCGGGCGGCGCTCGATCTGAAGGGCGCCAGAGCACTTAAGCCAGCACCTCAATCCTCCGCCTGCTCCTCACCACCCTGGCGGCTCATGCCGTACTTGCGCATTTTCTCGACCAAGGTGGTGCGGCGAATACGCAAACGTTCAGCGGCGCGCGCCACGATACCGTTGGCATCGTCCAGCGCCTGCTGGATCAGACCCTGCTCCAGGCTACCGAGGTAGTCCTTCAGGTCCAGGCCCTCAGGCGGCAGCATGGCGTGGCTGGAAAAACTCGGCGCGTGGCCATTGATCGCCACCCGCTCTTCCAGGTCGCTGCGCAGGCTGTCGACCAGCTGCTCGTCTTCGTCGTCGATATAGCGGAATTTCTTCGGCAGCTCCGACACACCAATCACCCCATACGGGTGCATGATGGCCATGCGCTCGACCAGGTTGGCCAGCTCGCGCACGTTGCCCGGCCAGCCATGCCGGCAGAGCGACATGATTGCTGCGGAGTTGAAACGGATCGAACCGCGCTTCTCGTGCTCCATGCGCGAAATCAGCTCGTTCATCAGCAGCGGGATGTCTTCCACGCGCTCACGCAGCGGCGCCATCTCGATGGGGAACACGTTCAGGCGGTAATACAGGTCTTCGCGGAAGGTCCCATCCTCGATCATGGTCTCGAGGTTCTTGTGGGTCGCGGCGATGATGCGCACATCGATGCTCTGGGTCTTGTTGCTGCCGACCCGCTCGAAGGTACGCTCCTGCAGTACGCGCAGCAGCTTGACCTGCATCGGCAGCGGCATGTCGCCGATTTCGTCGAGGAACAGGGTGCCGCCATTGGCCAGCTCGAAGCGCCCTGCGCGGCTGGTGATGGCGCCGGTGAAAGCCCCCTTCTCATGGCCGAACAGTTCGCTTTCCAGCAGCTCCGCCGGAATCGCCCCGCAATTGACCGGCACGAACGGCGCATCCCGGCGCTTGGAGTGGTAATGCAGGTTGCGCGCCACCACCTCCTTGCCGGTGCCGGATTCACCCAGGATCAGCACGCTGGCGTCGGTATCGGCCACCTGCTGCATCATCTGCCGCACATGCTGGATGGCACGGCTGGTACCGACCAGGCTGCGGAACAGGTTGGGCTCGCGCTGGCGCCCGCGCTCACGGGCCTGGTCGTACATCTCGCGATAGACCTGGGCACGGTGCAGGGAATCGAGCAGCTGACTGTAGCTCGGCGGCATTTCGAGGTTGGACAGCACGCGACGGCGAAGCTCCTCCGGGTAATCCGCAGAAGAAATTTCACCAATCAGCAACACCGGAAGGAACTCATCCCACCCAGCCACTGTCTTAAGCAACCCCAGCACATTGCCTGGAGCGTTTACGGTTCCGATCAGCACGCAGAGCACTTCACGGCTCGAAGACAACGGCTCTACCGCCTGCTGCCAGTCCTGGCTCGCGCAGGGCAGGTTTTCTTCGCCGAGGAAGTTCAGAACCACCGCCAGATCGCGGCGGCGGGCGCTGTCGTCATCGATCAGGAGAATCTTGGTTTCACGCCACATGCAATAGCAACTTCCCTAGTCATATCGGCGCCCGAAGGCGTGCTCGACATCATTCTGACTGAATGGTCAGTGGTCGGACGTCTGAAATTCGAAAACAGCCACTAGTAAAGTCAAAAAAACACATACAGTCAAATTAATGGCGCACGACTTTTAGGACATCTGTGGTCAACTGAACAGATGGTATACCTTAGCCGCATTTTTCGCCTGACGGATTTGGGTCATCTCGTCGACTATTGATTGACGTTCGCCACTTGCAACCTCGATTAACTGCCGGTAGACGTCCAGCAACTGCTCCAGGCTGTCGCGCACATCCGCCTCCTGCCCTTGCGCCTCGGTAAGCACATCGTTGATACGCAGGCGGCATTCCAGGTCCAGTTCACCCACCGCATCCCAGTCTCGGTTCGCCAGGGCGCCCAGCAGCAATTCGCGGGTCTGTTCGATACGGGTGATCACATCGCTCATGGCATCCTCCTTGTTCAGGGGGCCGGCGACTGGTCGCCGATCGCATCCCAACCTTCCTTGACGGTAATCAGCAGGCGCGCGACTTCGTCGATGATCGCCGGGTCGCTTTTGGCGTTGGCCTCAACCAGGCGACGGCTCATGTAGGTATACAGGCTGTCCAGTTCGGCCAGGCTGTCGGCATGGTTTTCCAGATCCAGACCTTCGCGCAGCCCCCCGATGATGTCGATGGCCTTGCCCAGCAGGATGCCCTTTTGGGCGATGTCCTTGCGCGCAATGGCACCCTTGGCTTGGGCCAGGCGATCAAGCCCGCCCTGCATGAGCATCTGCACCAGACGGTGCGGGCTCGCTTCGGAAGTTTGTGCCGCACCATTGACTTTTTGGTATTGCCGAAGGGCCAACATCGGGTTCATGTATCTACCTCGTTGCAGCGAAAAAGGTTGCTTGTAACCTGTGTATCGCCGGCACGTCAAAAAACTTTAGGGCCAAAACAAAAAGCCCGGCGCGTCGCGAGACACTACCGGGCTTATTGTCACGCCACGCCGATCAGGAATTCTTGGCCTGGGCGTTGATAGCTTCGAAAATCGAAGTGATCTGGCTGGCCTGCGCCTTCATCTTGCCCAGCGCGGTATCCAGTGCCACATACTGCTTGGTCAGCGACTCGGTCAGGGATTCGACACGACGGTCCAGAGCCGCCTGCTGACTGGCCAGCAACGAAGCGGTCTTGTCCAGATTCTGCTTGCGCGTCGCCAGGCTGCCATCGGTCTTGTTGTAGGGATCGATAGCCTTGTTCATCCGCTCGAAGATGCCGTTGGTGCCGGTGAAAAGCTCCTGCACCTGCGACCCCAGCTTCTTGTCGTTCATCGCCGCGGTGAACTTGGTGCTGCTGAACTCGAGCGTGCCGTCCTTCTGCGTGTTGATACCCAGCTGGCTGAGGCTGGTCAGTTGATCACCCGCCCCGACTTCACTCAACACCTTGCGCACATCGCCGAGCAACGAGCGCGTCGTCGGGTCGTTGGTCAAGGCACCGAGGACCAGGTTATCGTCCTCGTCACGGCTGGTCGAAGTGAGCGAAGTGATGGCTTTCTGCAGAGTGTTGTAGGCATCCACAAAGCTCTGGACAGACTTTTTAAGCCCGTCGTTGTCCGCCGCTACCGTGACCTTGGTAGCCGTGCCCGATACGCCGCTGGCCGTGGCCCCGGTCAATTCCAGGGTCATGCCGCTGATGGCGTCGCTGACCGTGTTGCTGGCACTTTTCACGCTCAGGCCATCAATGGTGAGCTGGGCATCCTTCGCCAGATCAGTGATGTAGCCGGCACCCGAGCCGGTCATCTTGGCGGTGCCATCGATCTCGAGTTCGGCGATGCCGCTGACCGAGATATCGGAACCGGCGCCAGTCGTGGTGGAGCCCAGCACCAGGCGGGAGCCGCCCTCTTCGTTGACGATGTTGGCGGAAATACCGTTGCTGCCCAGCTCTTTGTTGATCTGGTCGCGCACGCTCTGCAACGTGGCCCCGGAAGCCACTTGGATCTTGTAATCCTTCCCGCCCTGCGAAATGGTCAGCTCTCCATCGGAGACCGCACTTGCAGCGCCGCCGGCAAACGCCTGGCTCGCGACCTTCGACCCGGTCGCCAGGTTGAGAACCTTGATGTCGTAGCTACCCGCCACAGCCGAGTTGCTCGATTTGATCTTCACGATCGACTCATTGCCCGACGTTGCCGCGTAGGCATTGAACGATGGGGCATCTTTGTCGTTGAGTTTCTTCATGGCGTCCTGGAACGCCGTCAGAGCACTGCGCAGCGAGCCAATGCCCGAGATCATCGCACTGTTGTTGCTGGTCTGACGGGCGATCTGCGACTTCTTGGCCGCCGTGTCGGCGTTTACCAGCGTCTCGACGATCGTGCCGATTTCAAGACCGGAACCCAGGCCAATCGAGGAGGAAATTGGACTTGCCATGCTGTGTCCCTCTTACCGTGATACGTCGCCCCCATTCCTGCGGGCACGACATTCATTAGCAGCTTTGATGCTTGCCGCCAATCATACCTTGGCGTCAAACAGAATACTGTTGACATCACTCAGACTATGGGCAATTCGCAGCGCCTCTTCGGAAGGCAACTGACGAATCAGCTCACCGCTGTCGGTAGCGATGACTTTGACAACAATTTTGCCGGATTCTTCATCCGTGGAAAATTGCAGATTGCGTTGCGACGCTTTCAGAAACTTTTCGATGTCCGAGACGGCGCTCTTGACCTCATCGACATGCTGCACTGCTTTGGGCTGCTGCTTGTCGTCCTTGGGCTGCGCATCGTCTGCTGGCCGGACAATCGGCTTGTCAGCGTTTTGCTCGGCCGGACGGGCGGCCGCATAAGACAGGTTCAGCTTGACGCTCATGTCCATGACCACTACCTCGCAATGAGAAAGCGGGGAAGCGCCTCAGCAGCGCTTCCCCGCCAGCAACCAGGGCAGATTAGCCCAGCAGCTTCAGTACTGCCGATGGCAGCTGGTTGGCCTGGGCCAGTACCGAGGTCGAAGCTTGCTGCAGAGTCTGCTGCTTGGTCAGCTGGGCAGTTTCAGCAGCGAAGTCGGTGTCCTGTACACGGCCACGGGCAGCTTCGGCGTTCTCGTTGATGTTTTGCAGGTTGTTGATGGTGCTGGTCAGACGGTTCTGCGAAGCACCCAGGTCAGCACGGTTGGTGTTGATGGTCTGCAGAGCGGTGTCGATGGCAGCTACAGCGGCGCTGTAGTTGGTTTCCGACAGGGTGCTGCTGGAGCCCTGGATGTTGATGCCCGAGCCGATGCCCAGCGAGGTGGCGTCGAACTTCTGGTTCAGGTTGATGGTGATCTGGTTTACGCCGCCGGTGTTCGAGCCGACCTGGAAGGTCATGGTCGAAGCGGAGCCGTCCAGCAGGTTCTTGCCGTTCAGCTGGGTGCTGTTGGCGATACGGGTCAGTTCCGAGGACATCGACTGGAATTCTTTGTCCAGGGCGATACGGTCGTCGGCGCTGTTGGAGTCGTTTCGCGACTGGATGGCCAGTTCACGCATACGCTGCAGAATGTTGGTTTGCTCTTGCATCGCGCCTTCAGCGGTCTGGGCGATGGAGATACCGTCGTTGGCGTTTTTGATCGCCATGGTCTGGCCACGGATCTGCGAGGTCATGCGGGTAGCGATCTGCAGGCCGGCAGCGTCGTCTTTGGCGCTGTTGATTTTCAGGCCCGAGGACAGGCGGGTCATCGAGGTAGCCAGCGCGTCGGTGGCACGGTTCAGGTTCTTCTGGACGCCCAGGGAGGTGGTGTTGGTGTTAACAGTCAAAGCCATGACGAATTCCTCGTTGGATTGTGTACTACGGCTTCCGGCCTTGGCAATTTGCCGGGTGTGGCACAGAGAACCTTCGTAATGGTTATCGTCGTCAGGGCGGGTTGCTTTAGGGGAATTTCAAAAAAATTTACTGGCATCCTGCCAGCCCAATGAAATCAAGGGTTTGACGCCAGATTCCAGGGGGCTGAAAAGGCCGGTAAACAAAAACGCCGCCCATGGGGCGGCGCTTGGCTTTTACGGGCTCGCGATCACCCCTGGCGCTCGATGATCGCCGACCCCCAGGACAGGCCAACTCCGAAGCCACTGAGGGCAACGCGCTTGTGCGCCGAGCCGAGCACGTGCTTTTCCAGCAGTAACGGAATGCTCGAAGACACGGTGTTACCCGTTTCGACCATGTCCTTGATGAATTTCTGCTTGTGCTCACCCTCGTCAAAGCGCGCAGACACCGCGTCGACAATCGCCGCGCTGCCCTGATGCAGGCAGTACAGGTCGACATCATCAGAGGTCAGGTTGCTGGCCTCAAGCAACTGCTGCAGGTGGGCAGGCACCTTGACCAAAGCGAAGTTGTACACCTGCCGGCCGTTCATGAAGAACTTGCCGTCGGTGGTGCGAAGGTGTTCGGCACCGGCACCATCGCTGCCGAACAGCGACTTGCCTAACTGCCAGGTAGCGTCCTCACCCATCCAGGTCGCGGTCGCCGCATCGCCGAACAGCATCGTGGTGTTTCGGTCCTCTGGGTCGACAATCTTCGAATAGGGGTCGGCGGTGATCAGCAAACCGTTCTTCAGCCCCGCAGCCTCCATGAACCCCTTCATCGCATACAGCCCGTAGACATACCCCGAGCACCCCAGAGAAATGTCAAAGGCGGCAATGGCAGTGGGCAGCCCGAGCTTGTGCTGCACGATGGCCGCCGTATGAGGCAGGCCTTCGGCATCGCCGTTCTGGGTCACGACAATGACCGCATCGATACTAGCCGGGTCCAGCGACGGGTTGGCGGCAAAGAGATTCCTGACGGCCTCGACGCAGAGATCGGAGGTTTCCTGGCCGGAATCTTTGCGCGGCAAGAAGGTGGAGCCGATCTTGCCAAAGATAAAATCCTGGTCCTTGCCAAATTTCGCGCCTTGCGCGTAGTTGTCCACGCCGTCAGTCGGCACGTAACTGGCGATGCTTTTAATGCCAATCATATGGCTTCCCAATTCAATGACAGCAAAGTGCGTACTGCGCTTGACACCCCACGGCCAGGCAAGAAGGTATTTCCGGACAAACGGGGGCGATCACGCAGTCGTTAACGGATGTAACGATGATAACAGTGAAGATGCCCGCCGTGACTCTTAAGTCACGCTATTTGTCGATTCATGTGCCGGAAAACCGCTCGATAGCCGTGGAAACGAAGAAGGCGCGCCGACAAGTCGGAACGCCCTCCATTCGCTGACGTGCAAGATCAACGCCGGTGATTTCAGCCGGCGATCCAGGCGCGGTACCAAGCCTCCAGATGATCGCCTTCAAGCATCCAGTCCCGCTGCACCACTGCCCGCAATTGATCACCCATTCGCTCGCTGGCAGCCGGATCGCTTACATGCATCCTGATCGCTTCGACCCATTCGGCGGCGCAGTTGCTGACCCGCGTGACCGGCAGCAAGCCTTGGTATGTGCGGACATCGCTGCACACCACCGGTACACCACAGGCGCCAAATTCCAACAGGCGCTGGTGGCCGAGGCACTCGTTGAGCGCACCGTGCTCCAATGGCGCCAAAGCCACGTCCAGCCCCAGTTGAGCCAAGGCGAAGGGGTAGCGTTCGGCTTGCGCAGCGGCATGGATTTCATGGACGAATGCGCGCAGGCTTGGCGGGCATTCGCCCAGCAACACCCATTCCACTTCCCCTGCCAACGCGCTGACGACATCGAGGATCAGTGCCTGCTCAGCGGGGCAGCTTATGTCAGCCCCTACAAGCCCGACACGCGGCTTGCGCCCTGTGCCACGCGTGCTTTCGAGCGACTTCCACCATTGCGGCAGCAGCCGGCTTTCGATCACCCGGATATCGCCATGCACGTTGGCGAAGGTCTCGGCCAGCGCCTCGCTCCCCACAACCAGTCGGTCGGCGAACTCCGCGCTGCGATGCAGCGCCACGAGGGCGTGCTCCAGAGCTGGCAGGTCCGCCGCCAGGCCTCGCAGTGACTGCACTTCCAACTCCATCACCTTGAACGCTTTGGAGAACGCCGAAAGGCGCTGCATGCGCACCACTTGCCGATCATCCACCGTACGTCGCAAAACGAGCGTATCCGGGGCGTAACGTTCCAACTCAGTCACGGACAACTGCGTCTGAATCAACGCACCCTCAATCAGGCCAGCGCGGCTGAGAGCCTCGAACGGCTGAATAACCCTCGAGTCGGCGCTGTCATGCAAGCTTTCTACGCATGCCAATACCGTAGGCAGTGGCTGCCAGGATGCGAGAGGCTTCCAACTGAGCTTGCTCGGTGCCAAAGTGAATTCGCCGCCACTGAGTGCAAAATGGGCACTGTAGGCAGGGTCACGGGCCAGCAATGGCAACCAACGCGCGTACAGGGCATCTTCCTGTTCGGCAGTGACCGCCGGCGCAAGGGTTTCGCTGATCAACAGCGAAGCCCGCGGCGTCCACACATTGAGATACCCTGCGCCATGCAGACGCAGACACAGGTCAACATCCGCCCAAGGGGCCATCTCGGGGCTTTCATCAAAGCCACCGACCTCCATGAACAACGCCTTGCCCAGCATCATGCAGTGCCCACTGACCGCCGCATGGTTCTGATCGACAAGCAACCGTTGCAGGTAGCCGGCAGCCTCCATTGGCCGCCCCCTGGCTACCCTGCCCACCGGCCCATCGAGCCCCAGCACCAGGCCGCCGTGACGCACCGTGCAGTCACTTGCCAGCAATTTTGCCCCTACGGCGCCCGCTTCCTGCCGGCAGGCATGGTTGACCAGTTGGAGCAACCAGTCAGGCTCAAGTACGGCAATCCCACCGTGCAGCCACAACAACAGTTCGCCATGTGCCTGCTGGGCGGCAAGATTGCGCACCTGCACCGATGAAAGCTCAGCCGGGAACCGCAGGATCCGGATGCACGCTGCGCCCAATTGCTCAACGCCTTCAAGCCAGGCTTGCAAGGCAGGGTCATTCACTTGCTGGTCCAGCAGCATGATCTCGAAGGCGCGGTAGCTGGTTTTTTCCAACAGGGTATCCAGGCATCGGCGAACCCGCTCCAGCCCTTCCTCCGTGGAGATCATGATGCTGACCAGAGCACTCTCGCCCACTCCGTAGTCAACGTCATAGTGGCCCGGCAGGCGACTGCCCAGCGAGGCGCCCTCGAACCCCCTGGCCAACAGGTGGCGCTGAAGCACTTCTCGCGTGGCCGGGCAGTCGCGCAGCGGCACACTGTCACGGGTTAGCAACGGTTCACTGATATGACCCAGGCCTTCCAGCCCTTGGTCTTCGATCAGGCGCAGTAGCAGATCCAGCTCGAAGGCTTCGCCGGCCTCTTGGCGGAAACCACCGAGCGACAGCCAGGCATCACGACTGAACAACCAATGGTTGGCCAAAATACCCGGCACACTGAGCAGCATGTCCAGGTTCAACCCTGGGCGCAGGGCCAATGTCAGTGCACCCGCTGGCGAACGCAGCACTTCGTCACCGTGAACGGCGCGCAGGCCCGGCGCACCCAGCAAGTCCAGGGCGGCAATCAACAGGCCACTGGCAGTGAACTCGCACCCGGCTTCTACCAGCATGAACCAGTCGAAATCACCTTCGCGCACGGCATGCTCGATTTCGGCCATGACAGAACCTTCTGCAAGCCGTCGAATGTGCAGCTTGTCCCCGGGTCTAGACGCCGCACCTACATCGAGGGGCGTCAACGCCACAATCTTCAGCGCGGGATAAAGATTGTTTTCCGGGCTTAAACTGCGCAGCGTCAGCTCTAGCCGATCGGCATCACCCTTGCGGTCGATCACCACCAGGCCAAGGGTCGGCAGGGCATTGGCGGCCAA
Organism: Pseudomonas sp. LFS044; assembly: GCF_047978245.1. Lineage (NCBI taxonomy): Bacteria > Pseudomonadati > Pseudomonadota > Gammaproteobacteria > Pseudomonadales > Pseudomonadaceae > Pseudomonas > Pseudomonas sp. LFS044. The sequence continues at coordinate 165,278 of NZ_JBFPFX010000007.1, read as the reverse complement.
TCGTGCATCGATCAATTGCTGCTGCACGGCACTTGGCCTGCGCTCGTCCAGCCAGGCCTGCACATCAAGGTCGACCGGCAACGGCGGATGCTGACGCAGCGCGGCCTGGATCTGCTCGTTCGCGGTGGCTACCTCGCCTCCCCTTGCCGTGATGTCTGCGATCTGCTGGGCAAAGGTAGCGCGGAAAACCTTCTCGCGCAGCTCCCCGTAACTAGTGCGGTTTTCCGCCGTATCAGCCTCGCGCAGGCACGCCTTGATCTGGTCCAGCCGAACCAGATCGGCATTCAGTTCTGCGCCGGTCAACGGTGGTTTCAATGCTTCGTTGACGTGAACGCGCCATTGCGTCTCGGTGGCCAGGATAAGGGAAAGCAGCCGCTCCATGACGAACACCTTGCACGCATAGCCTTCCGTGGCACGGTGCAAGGTGGCGGCATTCAGCGCGGCACCGTAGGCCGTTGGCCACTCGCCACTGCGCGCCTGTTCGGCCGCCTGGAAGATAGTCTCTGCTTTGCTCAGCCAGTGCCGCCAGAAGCGCGGCTTGGCGATGAAGTAGTTGCAGAACTGCGACTGCGTCGAATCCATCACCAAGGTTTCAAGATCCACCCCCGGGGCCAGACGACGCGCCATTTCCACGAACACCGGCCAGATATTGGGATGGTGAACGAGGCCTTGGATGAAGACGTTTTCGTAGCGGGCTCCGTCCGAGAAGAAGACCGGGAACAGCAAGACATCGGCATCGTCCGGAGCCGAATCGACAAAACTCAGTACCTGACGAGAGTCCAGGCCGGTCTTTTCCTTGAATCGAGGCGACAGAACGCCATAGAACGCGTTCTCGTCCAGCGCGCTGCTCTGCAGCAGGTTGCGGATCGGCCAGTACTCGGCCCAGTCGGGTCGCTGACCGATGTTATCCAGCGGTATGTAGCCCGGCTCCAGCATCGCGCGGGTTTCTTCTGAATAGAAGATCTGGTGAATATGCGCACGTGCTGGCGCTGTCACGGGTGCGGCATCCGCAAATGCCAGGCACAGCGACAGCGGGCCTGCCAGGCCCGGCATTCCGGCGAACGCGCCGGAGCTGCGCAGTTCGATATCGGTGACGCCCTGATCGTTGGGCTCGAATGGCAGCAGCAAGCGTTGCACGCCAGCATTCCCGACCTGCAGTTCGCGCACACAGCGGCCATTGATCCAGACTTGAGTGACGAACGGGAAGATGTCGTATTGCTGCCCGGCAACTGCACTCATCAGCAGTTCGACGCCGGCCGACGAGGCCGCACGTCCTTTCACCGCCGGGGCCAGCTGCAATGCCGCTCGCGGCCCGGCCAGATACTGGCCGGCGCGATTCCCGACGACCCGCAGTACCGATGAGCGCAGCACGAGGTTGATCTTCTCGTCTTGCCACAAGGCCGTACGCCCGTCAGCCGCTACCGTTTCCCAAAACGCATCGAATACTTCGTCGTCGATGGTTTGCGGCAATTGCTTGAGCAATCTTTGCAGAGTGTGCGCCGCCACCAGCTGCCAGGCCGGACGCCCTTGCGATTGCCTTAACGCGCAGCGCAGGCGCTGGCGCACCCAAGCCTGGCTGTCATTGCTGTACGTCTCGGCGGGTAAGCTCTGCGCGCTCAACAGCACGGCATCGACTTCCCCATTGGCCAGCGAGGCCAGGCCGTCGCTGACCTGATGGGCGCTGCCAGGGCTGCAGGCAAGTTCGCCGTCCACCAGCAGGTAGCTATGGTCGGCCTGGCCATCGCGCAAGCGCCCTGCCAGCCATCGCTCACGGTCTGCCGGTGCGACGACGGAAATGTGTTTGAACGCCAGGCACGCGTCGAACGCTTCATGCAGATGCGCCGCCTGATCGCTGTACTGCCCATCGATCACCACATGCAGGCGAGGCACCTGGGCAATGGCCGAGGCCACACGTTCGGCCGAACGGCCATCCCTGAAGTGGCCGTAGAGGTGACGAACACGTTCTCGCTGGGCAGCCCGGCAATGCATATGGTGCAAGCCATGCGCGTCTTTGAGCAGCGCTATGAACGCTTCGTCGTCACCGAATTCCATACCGATATCACGCCAGGCGTTGCCGGGTGCATCGGGGTTGTACTCCCAGTGCCCTACCCGGGCTTCGCTGGAATACAGCAAGATCGGCCGGTCCAGCACCATGTATTCGAACAGCAGCGACGAACGATCCGCGACCAGGATATCCGCCTCGGCGAAGCTGTCGGCAATGCTCGCTTCAGGATCATCGACCAGCTCGACCCGGGGATCGGCTGCCACCTGCTCACGCCACTGCCCCATCAGGTCACGGAACAACGCCTTGTCCACGACGAAGCTGTGCTCATGCTGCACGATGGCAGGATGCGGCTTGATGATGATTCTGGCTTGGGGGTAGACCGAGCGGATCAGGCGCACGATACGGTCACCGAAATACACCGCCGCACTGATTTCCGGGTTGTAGGTGGGTGCAAACAGAATCGTCGGCTCGGCTTCGCTCAACTGGCGCTCGGGCAGTTTGAACACCTGGTCGACCCAGGCATTGCCAGTCAGCAGGAAACCATGGCGTGGATGAACATTGGACAGCAACGTGTCTTCGATATCCCAGACGCTGCCGCACAAGTAGTCAGCATGGTTGTATTGCGGCTCGGCATAGCCATATCGAGTGACCGAGCCATGGCGCATGCCGATCAGCAGTACCTGATGCGCATCGCAATAATCCCGCCAGAACTCCACCGACCAACCATCGGCAACCACAATGACCTGCGGCTTCCAAGCCATCACTTCATCGATCGAAAGGCTCAGGAGGCTTTCGTCGAAGCAGGCTGCCAATGGCCGCAAGGAACGGAAATGAAACGGCATGCTGCCGTAGCAGGCCACACGCAAGCCGGCAACAGGCAATGTGGCAGGTGCCTCGAGCACCGTGCGAAACACATAAAGCACGCTGGTCTGACCGCAGTTGTGCATGGTCAGCAGCGGATGCCTGGCTTCTTCGCGCAACCCCAGCGAACGGATGAGCGCGAGGTAGCGGGATTCAGGCCGATACTTGGCTTCGTAATGCTCGTTGAGCAGGGTCCGTGCCTCGCCCTCCTGCAGCAGGACCGAATCCTTCAGGATCAGTTGCCCACCGGGCTTGAGCATCGACAACGCTCGCAGGACCACGCGCGCGGCGGCAGTGTCATCACTGATAGTGGTCAACACGCCCATCAGGCTGACAGCGTCGAACTGCTGCTCGCAAGCGAACTCGAACACATCGGCAACCTGGAAATCGATGTTGTCGACGTTTTGCTCCAGGGCCTTGGCTCGCGCCTGCTCGATCAGTTTTTCACCCACATCGAACGCCACCACGCGCCCCGCACCACGGGCGAAGAGCAAGCTGAACTCACCATCAGCACAGCCGATATCCAGTACCTGGGCGTTGTTGGGCAGCGAGGGCAATACCTGCGAAAGCAAGCACTCGCGCTGGCGCTTGTAGAGTTCTTGCGGGCCAATCTGGCCGCGCTCGGTCTGGCTCCAGAAGTGACGCGCCACTTGACCCTGTTGGTTATTACTCATTCTCGCCCCACTGCGTCGCAAAGACTTTACGTGCCATGTCCAGGTCCGCCGTCGTGTCGATATCAAATGCTTTGAGTTCGAAAGCAGGCAACGGCAGGCAGGTTTCCAACGCCTGGTAAACGAAGATCGGCTGGTTGACCACGATCTGCGGCTTTATCACGGCGATGCCCGTCCACTCCATGGCATATTTCGGTTCACGGGTGAAACCCAGCAATCGGGTGCCAGCGTCATCGAGGTGGACCCTCACGCCGTCGCTGGTGATGTAGGGCGAAACGCCTACCAACTGGTCGTGGTGTTGCGCTGCCTCCAGGAACGCATCGAAGCTGCGGGGCTCAACGACAGTATCCGCGTCCAGCACCAGCATCCGCTCATCGAGGTGTCGAGAAACCCGGTAGATGCTTTGCAGGGTGTTGGTGCGCGCGTAGTCGGGGTTGCGTACCACGATTACATCGGGACGCAGTGAGATGGCATGCTCGATCACCTCTTCCTCATGAAAGCCGACCACCAGCCAGACAGTTTCTGCCCAGTGCAGACGCTCGAGGTGCCAATCGAGGAGCGTCCGACCCGCCACTTCGACCAGGCATTTCGGCTTGTTAAGCCCCAGCCGCGAGCCGATGCCGGCGGCGCAGATTACAGCGTGCTTAACAAGCGACATAGGGCCTTCCCATCGTAGGTAACAAAATCACTCAGTTTGATCAGCTCTTTGTTCGGCCGATGAACCCCGCCGAAAGCGATACGCCAATCGGCAGCCTCGAACATCGGCACATCATTCATGCCCTCGCCGACTGCGACGATGCGCTCGAAGCGCGAACGCAGGCTGCTGACTGCATCGCCCTTGTGCAAAATATGCTCGACACCGTCCAACTGGCCTTGCTGGTCGAGCCTGGCGAGCGAGGTGAAGCTGTGAATGCCCAGTTTGTCGAGCACCGGCTTCACCCACAGATCAAGGTTGCCCGTGACGATGAAGGATTGTTCGGGGTGACGCGTGATGAACTCCAGGATCGCTGGGTCGAACTCGACGTGCTTGTCGAGCGCCGCATGAATCCAGTCCAGTCGTGCATCGCGAAGCAGTTTGACGCGCAACTTGAACGACTTGTCGAACGGCAGCAGCCCTTCGATGGTGGCCTGTGTAAGGGCGCTGATCTCGTCCTCCAGGCCCACCGAAGTGGCGATCAGCGGCAGTAACTCCTGACGGGTAAGGGTACCGTCGAGATCGAAGCAGTAAGCGGTGCTCATACTTCCCCCCCAGGGCGTCGCAGTATGAAGAAGTACTGCCGGGTCTCTGTGCGCTTCTCCAGGCTTTCGGGGAACAGGAACCCCTCATGCTGGACGAACAGCCCCAGCCCGTCGAAGGCCTGCTCCATCAAGACGTGCAGCTCACTGGCGGTGCGATAGATTGCCGAATACTCGTCGGCAAGCTCTTCGGAATAGAACCGGTCCAGGGTGAACCGCTCGGCAACACCGACGGGCTCGCGCAGGTAGATGCCGCCACCTACAGCGGTCAGATGCGCGGCATCACGCAGTACCTTCACACAGTCGGCATCGTTGAGGTAAATGAGCAGGCCGGAGATCAGGGCCAGATCGAAAGGCCCTTTGACACTCAGTGCATCAGGCTGGATATCGGTGGCCGACATGACTTGAAAGTGCATGCCCGGCAGCTGCCGCGTGGCAGCCTCCTGCTCGGCTTTGGCAATCAGACTGGCTGAGAAATCAAGGCCCAGATAGTCGAGTGCTTGACACTGTTCGGCAAGGAACCATCCCCATCGCCCTGTCCCGCAGCCAATGTCCAGGATTCGCTGTGCCTGGCCCAGGCCGAGCATATCGGCCATTGCCGTTTTTTCCGCCTGATCGCGTTGTTCGACCAGTTCGGCATTATGATCCTGATACATGGTGGCGCTGAGCACATTGGTGTAGCTGCGGTTGCCGCGCGCTTCGAAAAAGGCTCGGGTCGCGTCGTAGTCAATGGCGACATGCGTACCCTTAATGCGTCGAGAGTCGTTCAAGATTGCTCCTTGTCACTGCAGCGGTCGGGCAATCAAGCAGTCAGAAATCCAACACTCGCCCTGTTCCGATGGCTGAAAGCAAGATGTTTGCCAACGCGCACAAAAAAGCCGGGCAGCGCCCGGCTTGATTGAACGAGGCCAGTCAGGCCAACGCTTGCAGCCAGCGGGGGCCTGCCGCTGTGGGCGGTACGGCAATGCCATGGCTGCCATCCACCGCGACTGCACGCGTGAACGCCCAGGGGGCTTGCGCTGCCAGCGCCAGCGCCGCGTCGTCAGGGACACCCGGCACTGCGGGGTTGAACAGCTGCGCGTGAGGGGCCATCAGCACCAACAGACCCTGCTGCCCGACGCGCAGGCACAAGTCGATATCCAGCGCTGCCTGCTGGCCAAGGCCACCCACAGCATCGAAAACCTCTTTGCGTACCATCAGGCCATCAGCGGAAACAGCTTGGCAGGTGCGAACAACACCCAGGCCCAGCGCTTCGACGGTCTCGCCAACACCGCGTCCACGCCAGCCGGCATGAACCTTCCCGCCTTCGAGCAGCTCGTAACCAGCATGACTGACGTACCCGGCACCGTCATGCATCTGGCAACCCACCACACCTACTTCCGGGCGCTGCGCCTGGTTGAGCAGGCTTTCGATCCAGCCTGGGCTGGACACCTGGCTACGGTCACTCATCAGCACAAGATATTCGCCACGCGCCTCGCTGGCGGCCAGGTTGAGCCGCTCAGCCAGCACCGGTGATGGGCATGCCAGCATTCTGACTCGGCTGCCAAGACTAGCCTCCAGGCGCTGCTCGCCCTGGGTAACCACCAGCACTTCATAACGCGGGTAGCGTGTGCGCTGCTGGATACTCGCCAGGCTGGCACCCAGAACCTGCAGATCATCGCCGCCTACCAGCAGGATGCTCACCAGCGGCGTGCTCGTATGCCGGAAATCAATGTGCAGGTGACCCGCTTCATCCTGCCCCACCTGCCCGCGGTAGCCCAACAGCGACAGATGCCGCTCCAGGGTGGCCCGTGCATCAGGCAGCATGGCTTCGCGTTGATTGCTGGTGATGACCAGGAACTCATCGATATGCGCCAGGCCACCCAAGCCTTGAGTCTCCACTATGCGCAACAGCAGATCGAATTCGAGGGCGCCCCGACAAGTTTCGCTATAGCCATCGACCTGCAGGACTGCCTCGCGGCGCACTAGCCAATGCGTAGCCATCGCATCCGGGCGGCTGCGCAGCAGATCAAGGTCAGCTCCCGGACGCTGCAACGCAACCAGGCGGCCTTCGCCGTCACGCTGAACTTCGTTGCCACACACTGCCTTCAGGTTGTTGTCCTGCGCCAGCTCCAGTTGCAGACGCAACAGCCCGCTGCCGGCCAACTCATCCCCCGCCTGCAACAGCATCATCCAGTCACTGGGTACCTGCCGGGCCACCTGATTGAGGTGCGATACGCTGTTCTGCGCCGTGACCTTGACGAAGTGCACCGTGTCTCGCGGCGTGGTGATGGCGGGAAGGTTGCCGGCCTTGAGCACGACAATGCGCATGTCACGCAACCCGCTGCTGGCGACGCTATCGAACGTCCGCTGCAACGCTTCGTTGTCATCTGCGAGGTCGAGCACCAACAGCGCCATGCTCACGCCTTTGCCTGCCGCCTGGTGCTGCTGTACCCGCTGCCGGCTGGCATCATCCAAGGTGGCTGCGGCCAATGCGTGCAAGACATGCCCCGAGGGCGTAGCGGCCAGGCGCGCGGCACTATCCGGCGCACCTGCAAGGGCCAGACGCTCGATCCAGGCTTCAAGCTCCTGGCGCGCTTCTTCATCCTCCTCGGTCAACACGTCCAATAGCAACTGGCATACTTGCGGCGCGAACAGGTTGATTGACAGCGCCTGCCAATAGCGGTTACGCAATGTGCTCACATTGTCGTTGCCATGCTGCAGCAGCAGATCGCGCTGCCGAACCCAGGCCCCCTCCACCGCGCGCACATGGGCAGGGCCCGCAGGCCATGCATGCAACAGGAATTCCAACGCCGTCAATTGCTTGAACAGCCCGGCATTGTAATAAGGCAGCTCTACGTACTGGCGCACCTCGAAACTGCGCACAGGCTCATGGACGACGCTCGCCCAGGGTGAGGTGAACAGCAGCGGTGCAGCGCCAGTCAATCCGGTAGTCAGTACGAACTGGCGCAGAATTGCGAACCCGTCGTCGTCGTTGAAACACCCACCCTGCTGCGCATCCCATTGCCGCAAGGCGCGCAGGGTCGGCGCCAGTTCGTCACCTTCCACAGCGTGCTCGGCGCACTCGCTGACAACCATGGTCTGCTCCAAGACCTTGATCGCCCCCTGGCGCAACAGGGCAAAAGACAGGCAGAGCAAGCCGTCTTCACCCTCGACATGGGCCGCCATCTCTGCCAGCGCACTGCGCAACTGCTGCACACGCAGTAACGCACGCCACGGCTGCAACCCGCTCAATGCATGCTGCAGCACCCGCTCACGCAAACCGCCCTCGCCATCCTGATGCGCCGTTTCACCCAACCGGTGATAGCCCACCGTCGCATTGCCCGGACGCATACCGAGTGAGTATCCCTGTACGCCCTGCACCTGCGGGTGGCTCAACAGCCACTGCCGAGCCTGCGACAAAGCATCGTGCAGCAGGAAGTCGCTGTCTTTGGCCAGCACCACGAACGGCGTAGTCACCTGATCGAGGGCCCGCGCCAGCGCTACGTGCAGTGGTTCGCCATTCACCCGGTCGACCCCTACAGGCTGGCACCCAAGCCCACGGATGTGCGCACTTGCGCGCGCACGGTAGTTTTCGTCTGCATTGTGCAGGGCGCCCCCGAGCTCAGTGCCCAGCAGCAGTACACTGGTATCCAGCGACGACAAAGTATTCAGGGTTGCATGTCCAGTCATTGGGTTACCCGATGCTATAAAACCAGTCTTGTCACGGTCACTCGCCAGACGACCTGCCGTGACGCTTCAGTCAGCCAACCACGCGTTGGCCCAGTGCTGCAGATGGCGCTCGTTGAGCACGTAATCACGTAAAACGGTTTCCCGCAGGGCATCACCCTGCCGGTAGCTCGCATCAGGGTCGGCCAGGTGCATCCGAATGGCGTCCAGCCACTCGTGCGATCGATTATGGGTGACCCGTGTGCAAGGCAGATATCCGGCATAGGCCTTGGTATCCGAGCAGATCACCGGGAAGCCGCAGGCCCCGTACTCCAGCAGCCGCAGGTTGCTCTTGCAGTCGTTGAACAGGTTCTGCTCGAGCGGAGCAAGCGCCAGGTCCAGGTTGAGACTGGCCAGTTTCTGCGGATAGAACGTCATCGGGATGCCCTGGTGAAACTCCTTCACGTAAGGGCGCAGCGGCTCCGGGCACATGCCGAAGAATACCCAGTCGACCTCGTCGGCAAGTGTCTTGATGACCTCCAGCAGCAGCTCCAGATCGCCTCGATGGCTGGTGCCGCCAGCCCATCCCACGCGCGGCCTGGCAGCGGTCTGTCGCTCACTGGCAAGCCCGGTCCACAGCCCGGCAGCGAGCATGTTGGGCACCACCCGGATATCCTGGTGCATACTCGAAAGCGCATCGGCCAGCGGCTCGGTGGAGACGACCAACCGATCACACATCGAGATACCGCGCTCGACGAGGTTACGTATGTCAGCAGCGATGTTGCGGGAGTGGTCGTTGCGCTTGGGCACATCAATGATGTAGTCATCGATCTCGTAGATGTGCCTGGCACTGGACGAGCGCACCAGCCGCTCCATCTCCACCACTGAGCTCGCTTTGCTGCGGTACTGGAACACAACGATGTCCGGCTTCTCGCGCTCGATCTGGATCAACTCCGGTAGCGAGTAATCCACACGCCCCTGTAGCCAGCCAGCATCTTCCAGCGCCTGGAACGGCTGAGACACACGATAGTGGCCCACGGCGGACGAGTTGACCGGCAACGCCATGACCGACGGCAGGACTCGTTTGATGAACGGGTCCCAGCCCTCGCGCAAGCCGGGGTCCATGGTGAAGCTGGCCATCTTCAAGCTGAGATTGCGATTGTAGGCCGGGTCGCGGGCTATTTTGGCCAGCCAGCGGCTGTAGAAAGCATCCCGGTCTTGATGCGGCTCGCTGACTTGCACCTGGCGATGATGGGCTTGACTGGTCAGGCGCAACAACATCGCCGCAGGCGTCCAGACCGCGAGGTATCCCTGCTCACCTGCACGCAAGCAGAAATCCGCATCTTGCAGCTCACCCTGCAGCGCTTCGCAGTCGAAACCACCCAAAGCAAACAGAAGTTCGCGACGCACCAGCAGGCACTCCAGCGACAGGGCGCTCCAGTTCTGCACCGTCATCAGTCTGTGCATGTAGCCGCCGCTGTCCGCCGGCATGCCAACGAACGGGCTACCGGCTTCGCCGTGGAGCCCTAGGACCAGACCGGCCTGCAGGATACTGCCAGCCGTATTGCAGAGCTTGGGGCCAACCACGCCGACCTCGGGCCGACGCGCCTGGGCCATGAGTTCGGCCAGCCACTGTGCCTCGAACGCCACGCAGGCGCTTTCAAGCATCAACAGATAGTCACCGCGCGCAGCGGCACTGGCCTCATTGAGCCGCGCCACCCGTCCCTGCGCGGCAACCTCGATCAGCCGCAGTTGGTCGCTGCCCAGGCTGCTCATCGCCTGTAGCCACTGACGCAACTCGGTGGGCGCGTCCGAACCGGCTATCAGCAGCACCTCGAAATTACTGTAGGCGGTATGCTCGAAGAGCGATTCGACACATCGCCGTGCTGCGATCAGGTCGACACCAACGTCCACCAGTATCGACACGCTGGCCTGCCCTTCATGACGGTAAGCCACCCTGCACAGTGCTTGCCCCACCACCCCTTCGACCTCGGCATCGACCCCCAGACGGCCCAGATGGGCGCGCACCACGCGGGGCGCCTGCGCTACGCAGCGCGGGTCGCTCAACCATTGGGCATAATCCCACTGGCTGTGCACCAGCAGTTCGTCGACGTGCCCGATAACCTGCAAGCCACGGTTTTCTGCGAGACGCCAGAGCAGGTCATGCGGCGCCAACAGGTCGAAATCGTGATCGAACCCGCCTGCTTCGCGCACCGCCTTGCACTCAAAGGCCAGCAAGCGTCCGACGTAGGGCAGGCTGCGCATCAGGTCGAGATTGAAATCCGGTTTGAAGATCGGCGTGGATGGGTTGATGGTGTCGTGCCCACCTTCATCGACATACAGGCACACTCGATTGCCCAGGACCATGCGCTCAGCCATGATCGCCAACGCGTGTGGCACCACGCGGTCACCGGCACGGAGCAGGAAAATCCAGTCGGCGTCTACCGCCCCGGCCAGGCGTGCCTGCAACTGAGCAATGCCATTGCCCTGCAACGGCAGATGGTGGACACCCGGTACCGGGGGGCAGCACATCTGGGCAGGTGCAAGCACCCAGTATTCGGCGGGCGCATAAGATTGCGCTGCGAAACTGTCGAGGGTCGCGCGCAACGCTTGTTCTTCACCTGGCTCGGCCCAGATCACTGGCACGATCCGCGGTTGCGAAGGCCACTGCTCGATACGTTTGGGCAACAACTTGAGTTGTGCCGGGGACAACGCTCGGCATTCCAGCCACTGCGCGTACACTTCTTCGAATGACAGACAGTCGCTACCGACCTGCTGCCGTGCCCGGGCAGCCTGCAAAGCGCTCAAGCCATTGAGGTCGTACTCCTCCCACTGGCTCGTTCGCTCACCCGTGTAGGTGTGCAACGGCACATAGCGCACCCAACCCTTCGCAGGCGCAGGCTCACTGGATCGCGCAGCCAACATGGCCTTGAGCCAGTCGGTTTCGGTGGGATATAGCAGGGTAATGCCGGGGTTATGGCTCAACCGCCCCGCATGCAGGCGCTCCATACTGAGGAAACGATCGAGGTGCCCGAGGTTGCCGCGGCGCATCATGCAAATGTAAAGCGCCATGTCCAACCGAGCAGTGAAACCCTGGCCTTCGAGCACCAGCGACGGCAGAAATTCCTCCACCAGGGCTCGGCGCAGCAGCGCACTGCTGAGCCCGCCGAACAGGTTGGGCGCATGCTGCTCCAACCCCTCAAGCAGGTCGGAGCCCTTGACCACCGCATCATCCGGGCACATCACCATGTTGATCATGCGTGACGGGAGCAGCGTGTCGTCTGCCGAACACAGCATACGCTGGCAGATGGTCAGGCTGACATCCGCATGCGTGTTCATTACGGCCGCCTGCAGGCTTACGCATTCAGTGAACAGCAGGTCGTCATCGCACAGGAACTTGATCAGCTCACCCCGAGCCTGCTCCAGGCACGTCAGCAGGTTGCGAGCAAAACCCAGCGTCTGCGGGTTGCGCAGGTAACGTACAGGCCTGCCGGTATCGTTCACCACTTCATCGACGATGCGCTGGACTTCCTCACCACGGCTATCGTCGCAGACCAGCACTTCACAGTGCGGATAATCCTGGTTGAGGGCGCTGATCAGCGTTCTGCGCAGGAAGTCTGGGTTGAAGGCCGGAATGGCAATGGTGACGAGAGCCGATTGATTCACGATGCGGGACCTGGGAGAGGGTCCGCGCACCGCCCCGGTGGAGCGATGCACGGTGGGTGACACGAGAGGAAAATCAGATGTAGTTGACCAGCGACAGGCTGGAGACCTTGGCATAAGCCTGCAGCGAAGCCTGCAGCATGTTGGTCTGCATTTGCAGGCGCAGCATCACCTCGGCTGGATCACTTTCACGGATCGAGCTCTGCGTCTTGGTGTTCTCGGTGCTCAGCGCCTCGTTGGTTTCCGCTTGAACGTCCAGCGCCTGGCCACGGCCGCCGATGGCACTGATCGACGAGGAAACCTGATTGGTAGCACTGGCGATGTTGCCAATCGCCGAATCCAGCGACGCCAGGAAGTTCTGCCGGGCAACGGGATCGTTGTCGACCGGGCTGGTAAGCGCCTGTCGCAGTTGGCTGATGGTATCGAGCACGTTCTGGGTCTGATGGGTATCAACCTTTACCGCGAACGAGTCGCCCGCGTTTGGGGCCGCCGACAATTCAAAACTGACCCCCGCCGCCGTGGCAGTGGTGCCGTTCGGGCCGCCCAGAGCGCCCGTGGCGACCGGACGGCTGTCAGCGGTAACCGGCGAGGCGTACAACTCGAACGTGCTGGTACCGGTGAACTTGAGCACCGCGCCACCGGAGGGGAACGCAGCCTTGTAAGCGTTTTGATCGGTGATGGTCGCACCCGTCACCTGCTCCGACGACGTGTTGCCCGGGCTGCGGGTACCCGAGACTTGATCGGCTTTCGAACTCAGGCTGAAGGTATGACCGGCGATGGCAGCATCTTCATTGCCCTTGTCGCCGTCCTTGAAGGTGATGTCCAGCCGCAGGTCGACACCGCGGAAGCTGATCGAGCCGTTGTCGGCAGCAGGGTCGAACTTGCCGCCCTGGCTGGCTTCCAGGGTAACGTCGTTGTTGTTGGCGTCGGTGATCTTGTATTCGGTGCTGCTGATGAACTCGATCTTGTACGGCTCGCCGCTGCGGAAACGGTCGTTATAGGTCGAGCTGCCCGCAACCTGGCCATTGGACAGGCTGACGCGCCCATCGTCGGTGGCCGGTGCAGTCAGCCTGGTCTCGCTACGGCTGGTGTTGAGCGCCTGTTCGAAAGCGTCATAGCCGGTTTCGTTGGCCGCCAGGCTAAGCATGTCACCGACCTGCAGGTTCAGCTTGCCCTGGTCGCCCTGGTAGCTGTAGGTACCATCGGCGTTCCGCGCGTAAGGCGGGGTATCACCCTTGGACCCCGAGAAGATGTACTTGCCGTTCTCGTCCTTGCTGTTCATCAGCGAGAACAGCTGATCTTCCAGCGAGGCCAGCTCATCGGCGTTGGCCTTGCGATCGGCGTCGGTGAACGTGCCGTTGCCCGAGGCCACCGCCAGTTCGTTGACGCGCTGCAGGATGGTGCCGATCGAGCTCAACGTACTCTCGGCAGTGCCCAACGCATTGCGCACATTGGTGATATTGCCCGAGTACTGCTTCAGCATGTTCTGCTGCTGCTCCAGCTGCAGCAACCGCGCCGCACCCACCGGGTCATCCTTGCCCGACCGCACGCGGATGCCATCGCTGGCCTCCTGCTGGGTCTTCACGGTATTGGCGAAGTTCTTCTGATAGTTGGCGCTGTTGGTGTTGTAGAACTGCGAAGTAGAGATGCGTACGCTCACGATCTACGGCTCCTTAAAGACTGTTGATCAGGGTGGCGAAGGTTTCCTGGGCCGCCTTGATGATCTGCGACGACGCGGTGTAGTACTGCTGGAACTTGATCAGGTTGCCGGTCTCTTCGTCGATCGAAACGCCCGACAAGCCGTTGCGGCTGTCCAGTGCAGAAGTTTGCAAGGCGCTTGTGGCGTCGCTGTCCATCTGCGCCTGGCCGGCCTTGCCGCCGACGTTGGACACCAGCTTGGCGTAGGCATCGGTGATGCTGATGCCCTTGCCGTCGGCCCCGACCTCGACCGTGGCCTTGGTCTGCAGGTCGATGATCGACTGGCCGTTGCGGTTGTCCGCCGAGCCTGCGGCGGTCAGCGCCACGGTGTAGCTGTCGCCGTTCTTCGGAGCGCCGGAAACGCTCATCTCGAAGGTGAAGTTGCCGCCCAGCGAGTTGCCGTTGGCATCGACCATCGGCACCGACAGCTGCAGCTTGTTTTCCTGGCCGGGCACGATGGTGCCGCTGCCAATTTCGGTGCCCTTGGCGTCGTACATCTTGTAGGCCTGGGGCGACGTGGCTTCGTCACCGAACACCAGCTTGACCGGGGTCGAGTACTTCAGGCCATTTTGCAGCTGGGTGCGCTGGGCGGCATCGTAGATGTCCAGCTGCGAGGTCAGCGTCGGCTGGGTGATTACGCCGGTGCCCTTGTTGCCCGAGCCGCTGGTGGCGGTCAGCGGCGACGACAGCGCCAGGCGCTTGGGGTCGGTGAGCACGGTATCGATGCTGGCCGCCGCGTTGCGCGTCGGGGTGATCTTGAAGCTGTCGCCGGCACTCAAGGCACCGCCATTGAGCGACAGGCTGAAACCGTCGATCACCGGTGCCGGGTCGTCGTCGAGGCTGTAGCTACCCATGTCAGTGCCGTCGGGCAGCTTACGCACGGTGTACTGCTTGTCGCTGGTGAAGGTCACCTGGTAGTCGCTGGTGGACAGCTTGCCGGTGTCCTTGATGGTCACATCGAGGTTGCCGGAGCCGGCGCTGTTGCCGGTCTTGGCGATGCTGCGCTGGCTGATCGCGGCGGCACTGTTGATGTCGCCGAACAGCGTGGCGCCGAAGTCACCGTTCTTGTCGATGCCCTGGGCCAGCTGGCTGTTGATGGCATCGGCCACCACCAGGGCCACGCGGCCCAACTCGTTGAGCGCAGGGTCGAGGGTTTCGCTGCGATAGCGGATCAGCCCGCCCAGCTCGCCACCGGTGGCGCTGCTGGTGACGTCCATCTTGGTCGAACCGCGGTTGAGGATCAGGCTCATGCGGGTCGGGTCGGTAGCGCTGGCCTGCACGCCCAGGGTCTGGGTGGTCTTGCCCAGCACCAGTGCCTGGCCGTTTTTCAGGTAGATGTCGTAGTTGCCTTCACGCTCGACCACATCGGTGCCGATCAGCGAACTCAGCTGGCGCACCGCGCCGTCGCGCTGGTCGAGCAGGTCGTTGGGCTGGCCGGAAACGGCGCTCACGCGGGAAATCTGTTCGTTGAGGTCGGCGATGGTCTTGGTCAGGCTGTTCACCTGGTCAGCCAGCGACGCCATGTTGCTGTTGATGTTGCTGTTCTGCTGATTGAGCTGCGCCGACAGGGTATTGAAGCGCTTGGCCAGCGACTGGGCGCTGGTCAGCAGCAGCTGGCGCGAGGCGTCCTCGGTCGGCTTGGCGGCGGCATCCTGCATGGCGCTGAAGAAGCTTTGCAGCGCGGCGGTGATGCCGGTGTCGCTGCCGGACAGGGAGGTATCCAGCGGGGTGATCTGATCCAGGTACGAGGAAGCCTCGCTGCTCAGCGACGTGGTGGTGCGCAACTGGTTCTCGAGGAACGCGTTGTACACGCGGCGCACGTCGGCCAGCGTGGTGCCGCTGCCGATGAAGACCTGGCCGACCTGCTGGCCGCCCTTGGTCTTCTGCACGTTCTGCTGGCGCGAGTAGCTCTCGACGTCGGCGTTGGCGATGTTGTTACCGAGGGTGTACATCCCCGACTGCGCGGCGCCAAGCCCCGACATACCAATATTGATCAGACTCGCCATGGTTCCATGCCCTTAAAGTTTCGTTGTGGTACCGAGCATTGCGTAGCGCTCGTACGACTTCATCTGTCTTGCGATCTGCGAGATCTTGCTGGCGTAATTCGGGTCGGTGGCATACCCGGCCTTCTGCAACTCTTGCACGAACTGTTCTGGTTTATCGGCCGCCTTCACCGCTTCTTGATAGCGGGAATTGTTCTGCAGCAGGCTGACCAGGTCGTGGAAGCTGTCCTGATACGAGTCGTAGGAACGGAACGCCGCCGTCTCCTTGACGAACTGGCCGTCGCGGAATTCGCTGGTGATCGCCCGCGCCGAATCGCCTTCCCAGTTGCCAGAGGCCTTGATGCCGAACAGGTTGTGGCTGCTGCTGCCGTCGCTGTTGCGCATGACCGACTTGCCCCAGCCGGTTTCCAGGGCCGCCTGGGCCACCAGGTAACGCGGGTCGACACCGATGCGCTTGGCAGCCTGTTCGGCCATCGGCAGCATGGTGGCGACGAATTCGTCGCTGTCGCTGAAGGCCTTCTTCGGCGCCAGGGGCGGCTGTGCCACGGCGCGGCCGGTGATGCGCAGGCCGCCCTCGGGTACCGCGAAGCTCTGCGCGACCTGTTGCCCGTCGCGGGCCGGCACGGCGGCGGTATTGGTAGTGGCTGCAGGGTTGGTTGCCGACGGCACGATACCGGCCAGCAGGCGGTCGGTAAGCTTGCCCGGCAAGGCCAGGCGCCGCGAATTGAGCGCGGCGACATCGTTGCGGCTGGCCGACTGCGCGGCATGCACCGGCTCGGCCACCTTGTTGCCCCACAACGCCGGCGCACTGCCCTCGTTGCGCGGGAACGGGCTGGTGTTGGCCGGCGTGCTCTTGTTCTTCGACAGCTGGCGCACCAGCACGTCCTGCAAGCCGATACCCCCGCCCTCGCGGGACATGCTCACGGCCAACTGCTGGTCGTACATGTCGCGGTACTGCTTGACCGTCTGGGTGTTCATCGGGTTGTCGTCGGCCAGCACATCGCTGGCCTTGCGCGAGGCCTTGAGCATCTCGCTGATGAACAGCGACTCGAACTCCTGGGCCACCTTGCGCACGTTGGCGTCGCTGTCGCGGTCACCGTGCTTGAGCGAGCTCAGGCGGTTGAGGTCGGTGTAGGCGCCGCTGTCGGCGGCGCTGGACACCAGGCTTTTCGAGTTCATGGGTGGCGTCCTCAGATCACGATCAGGTCGGCCTGCAAGGCGCCGGCCTGTTTCAGGGCTTCAAGGATCGCCATCAGGTCGCTGGGCGCCGCGCCGACCTGGTTCACCGCGCGGACGATCTCATCCAGCGTGGTGCCCGGGCCGAACTTGAACATCGGCTTGGCTTCCTGTTGCGCGTTGACCCGCGAGCGCGGCACCACGGCGGTCTCGCCATTGGAGAACGGCCCCGGCTGGCTGACGATCGGGTCTTCGGTAATGGTCACGGTCAGGCTGCCGTGGGTCACCGCCGCCGGCGAGACCTTGACGTTCTGGCCGATGACGATGGTGCCGGTGCGCGAGTTGATGATGACCTTGGCCACCGCCTGGCCGGGGTCGATCTCGAGGTTTTCGAGGATCGACAGGTAGTCCACGCGCTGGGTCGGGTCCATCGGCGCACTGACGCGCACCGAACCGCCATCCACGGCCTGGGCGACACCTGGGCCGAGCAGCTCGTTGACCTTATCGACGATACGCTTGGCCGTGGTGAAGTCGGGGCGATTGAGGTTCAGGGTCAGGCTGTTGCCCTGGTTGAAACCGCTCGGCACGGCACGCTCCACCGACGCGCCACCCGGGATGCGACCGGCCGACGGAACGTTGACGGTGATCTTCGAGCCGTCGCGGCCTTCGGCATCGAAACCGCCGACCACCAGGTTGCCTTGGGCGACCGCGTAGACGTTGCCATCGATACCCTTGAGCGGGGTCATCAGCAGGCTGCCGCCACGCAGGCTCTTGGAGTTACCGATCGACGAAACGGTAATGTCCACCACCTGGCCGGGCTTGGCGAACGCTGGCAGGTCGGCATGCACCGACACCGCGGCGACGTTTTTCAGCTGCACATTGCCGGAGCCTGCCGGCACCTTGATGCCGAACTGCGACAGCATGTTGTTGAAGGTCTGCAGGGTGAATGGCGTCTGGGTGGTCTGGTCACCCGTGCCATTGAGCCCCACCACCAGGCCGTAACCGATCAACTGGTTGGAGCGCACGCCAGAGATACTGGCGATGTCCTTCAGGCGCTCGGCATGGGCACCGAACGCACAGGACAGAAGCAAGGTTGCGGCAATCAGCTGCCTGACGTTGAACATGTTCATCCGTACTCAGAAAGGCCAAAGCGGGCTGAGGAAGAAGCGATCCAGCCAACCGGGCTGGCTGGCATCGGCGAATGAGCCGGTGCCCGAATAGGTGATGCGCGCATCGGCCACACGGGTGGACGGCACGGTGTTGTCGGTGGCGATATCGTCGGCGCGGATCAAGCCGGCAATGCGCACCAGTTCCTCACCGGTGTTCAACGTGAGCCATTTTTCACCGCGCACGGCGATGATGCCGTTGGGCAGCACCTCTGCAACGGTCACGGTGATCGAGCCGGTCAGGGTGTTGCCCTGGGTGGCCTTGCTGTCACCTTTGGTGGTGCGGTCGCCGCTGTAGCCAGCCTCGAGCGAAAGGTCACCGCCGCCGAACGGGTTGTTGGTGTTCGGCGAGGCGCCGAACAGCGAGGTCAGGCCGATGTCTGCCTTGCTGTTCTTCTGGATCTGCGAGCCGGCGTTCTTGCTCGCCGAGGTCTTCTCGTTGAGCGTGATGGTGATGATGTCACCCACCCGAAACGCCTTGCGATCGCTGTACAGGTTCTGGTCGAAACCGGCCTGGTAGATCGAACCGTTGTTGGCCGCTGCCGGCAACGGGGTGCGCGGCAATACCGGCGCGTAGTACGGGTCGTTGGGCTTGGCCGTCGGTGCGACGCAACCAGCCAGCAACACCGCCCCCCCCAGGGCGAATACGGACAACAGACGATTCATGACGCTTACCTCACGGTGTAACAAGGGCTAGGGCTTACAGCTGCTGGGTGACGAACGAGAGCATCTGGTCGGCGGTGGAGATGACCTTGGAGTTCATCTCGTAGGCGCGCTGCGTGGTGATCATGTTCACCAGCTCTTCCACGGTGCTGACGTTGGAGTTTTCCAGGGTCTGCTGCAGGGTGGTGCCGAAGCCGTTCAGGCCTGGGGTGCCGACCTGTGGCGCGCCGCTGGCGGCGGTTTCCAGGAACAGGTTTTCGCCGATGGCCTGCAGGCCCGCCGGGTTGATGAAGTCAGCGGTCTGGATGTTGCCGATGACCTGTGCAGCCGGGTTGCCGGCAGTGGTGATCGACACGGTGCCGTCCTGGCCGACGGTGAAGGTCTGGGCGTCGTTCGGCACGACGACCGCAGGCTCCAGCGCAAAACCGTTGGCGGTGACGATCTGGCCGTCCGAGTTCAGGTGGAAGGTACCGTCACGGGTGTAGGAAACCGTGCCATCGGGCTGCAGCACCTGGAAGAAGCCACGGCCGTTGACCGCCATGTCCAGCGGGTTTTCGGTGGTCTGCAGGCTGCCAGTCTGGAAGTTCTTCTGGGTGCCGACGATGCGCACACCGGTACCCACCTGAAGGCCCGACGGCAGTTCGCTGTCCTGGGTGGACTGCGCGCCTGGCTGGCGTTTGATCTGGTACAACAGGTCCTGGAATTCGGCGCGATCACGCTTGAAGCCGGTGGTCGAAACGTTGGCCAGGTTGTTGGAAATGACCGTGAGGTTGGTGTCCTGGGCGGACAGGCCGGTTTTAGCGACCCAAAGAGCCGGAAGCATCAGTATTCTCCTCGTGCGCCTGTTTTACGGCACCCGTTCAAGTGTGGTTAGCCGATTTGCAAAACACGCGCCATGGCTTCGTCGCCTTCCTTGGCCGCGTTCATCATCTTCACGTGCAGTTCGAATTGGCGGGACAGCGCCAGCACCGAGGTCATCTCTTCAACGGCGTTGACGTTGCTGCCTTCCAGAAAGCCCGACACCACTTTGACGTTGACGTCGGCCGCCGCTGGCTGGCCGTTGCTGGTGTGGATCAAACCGTCCAGGCCCTTGGTCATGCCTTTGATGTCCGGGTTGACCAGCTTGATGCGGTCGACTTCGGCCATCACCCGCGGGTCTTCACCCATGGAGCGGATACTGATGGTGCCGTCCTCGCCCACTTCGACTTTCTGTTCTGGCGGAATGGCGATAGGGCCGCCATTGCCGATCACCGGCATGCCGTTGCCGGCGCGCAGCACCCCCAGGGCGTCGATGTTCAGGCTGCCGGTGCGCACGTAGGCTTCGCTGCCGTCCGGTGCCTGCACGGCAATGAAGCCCTGGCCGGCGACGGCTACGTCCAGGTCACGCCCGGTCTCGACCATCGGCCCTTCGCTGAAGTCGGTGGCGGGACGCTCGGTCATGGCAAACGCCCGCGACGGAAAGCTGTCGCCGAACACCGGCATCGAGCGCGCCTGCTCCAGGTCGCGCTGAAAGCCATTGGTGGAAATGTTCGCCAGGTTGTTGGCGTGGGCCTTCTGCGCCAGCGCGTTCTGGCTGGCGCCGGTCATGGCCACGTAAAGCATCTTGTCCACAGTCATCCTCCGCTGCACTGGCGATCGCTTGCCGCTCGCCGTTGCTGTGCAGGCACTAAAGCAAGTTCCGAACCAACTTTTGGAAATCGTGAAAAAGCCCATGATTACGGGCTTTTGCGGGTGAGGGTGGCGAGAGGAACGCCGGTTATCCGGCGCCGGATTGCCGATTGCGGCAAACCTGTACCGGCCTCTTCGCGGGGCCAGCCCGCTCCCACAGGGAATTGTGTTGCGCCCTCAAACCTGTGGGAGCGGGCTTGCCCCGCGAAGAGGCCGACACAAGATTCAACGATCGCGGCACCCACCATTGTTGTAAGGCCCGGCAAACCGCTTCCAGCCCTCCCCCGGCGACCACTGCGAGCACACCAGACGCCCATCCACCTGGCTTTCCCAGCGCCACCAGGGGGCAGTGCCGGCTTGTGCCTGATACAGGCAGAAGGCGGCGAGCAACGCGACAAGCAACCTTTTCATGAACACTCCCGCAAAAACGACGAACCCCTTCACGACAAAGGGGTTCGTCCTCACGCCATCAACCCGCGACCATCAGGCCATCTGGATGACGGTCTGCATGATGGTGCTTTCGGTAGAGATGGTCTTGGCGTTGGCCTGGTAGTTGCTCTGCGCCTTGATCAGCTCGACCAGCTCTTGAGTCAGGTTGACGTTCGAGCCTTCCAGCGAGTTGGACTCAACGCTACCCAAAGTACCGGTCTTCGGTGCATCGATGCCCGGAATGCCCGAGTTGTAGGTCTCGGTCCAGCGAGTACCGCCAATCTGCTGCAGGCCCTGCTCGTTGGCGAAGCTGGCCAGGGCAACCTGACCGATGGCGCGCGACTGGCCATTGCTGAAGCTGGCGAACAGCACGCCCGTGGCGTCGATGCTCAGGCTCGACAGGATACCGGTGGCAAAGCCATCCTGGGACTGCGACATACGCGCGGTCTCGGTGTTGTAGGAGGTGGTGCTGTTCATCGACAGCTTGATGCCGTCGGCATTGCCGGCCGCCCCGTTGGACGCCCAATTGCCCGCGGCATCTTCCACCGCCGGCACCCAACCGGTCATGGTGAAGGTGTTGTTGGTCACGGTGAACGACGAACCTGCCGGGTGGCCGGTGTTGTCGGCCGCCATGCTCTTCACCGAACCATCGCTGTTGAAGCTGATGGTGCCGGTCAGCGGCGCAGTGGAAGACGGGTCGAACGGGTTGCGGCCGTCGATCAAGGTGTACGACGTCCACTCATTGGTACCGGTCTTGCGGTAGTACTGCTCCATGGTGTGCTCGTTACCCTGGCTGTCGTACACCTTGGTCGGGAACGACTTGCTGTAGGTCGTCTCGTCAGTAGGGTCGAACGGCAGGTTCGGGACCATGGCGCCGGTACCATCGTCGACTTCCAGCGGGATGTCCTTGGACGAGGAATTCAGGTTGATGCCCTGATCGATCAGGCTGGTGGCCTTGGGCTGCAGCGCCGACGTATCGATCTGCAGATCGGTCAGTACACCCTTCTGGATCTTGCCGGACGAATCGGCCGCGTAGCCTTGCAGGCGCAGGCCGTCCGAGGTGGTCACGAAGTTATTCTTGTCGGCCTGGAAGGCACCAGCGCGGGTGTAAACCTTAGAGCCGTTGTCGGACAGCACGAAGAAGCCCTGCCCCTGGATGCCCATGTCCAGCACGTTGCCAGTGGTGTTCACATCACCCTGGGTGAACTGTTGCGAAACAGCTGCCAGGCGCACGCCGTTACCGACCTGGTTCTTGCCCACGCCCAGGCGGTTGGCGCCTGCGTAAACGTCGGCGAACTCGGCGCGCGAGGACTTGAAGCCGGTGGTGTTGACGTTGGCGATGTTGTTGCCGGTGACGTCGAGTTGCTTGTTGGCTGCGTACAGACCGCTAAGGCCGATATTGAAAGACATGAATTCGCTCCTGCTCCGCGCTGGCGGGCCTTAGATACCGATAGTTTGTACGTCGGAGAGGGAAACCTTACCGACACCCGCGAGGTTGAGCACCATTTCGCCGGTTGCATTGAAGCTGACGCTGGTCACCTTGGCCGGCAGCAGGGTGTTCATCTGCACTGCCTGCCCGTCCACGGTGGTGCTGGCGGTGAAGGTGTAGGTGCCCGGGTCGACCTTCTCGCCACTGTTGTTGGTGCCATCCCAGATGAAGTCGGCATAACCGGCTTTCTGCTCGCCCAACTCGATGGTCTTGACGGTGTTGCCGTCCTTGTCCTTGATGGTGATCTTCGCTTCGCTGATCGCCTGCGGTACGACGAACTGCGCATTGAAGCTTTCGGCCGTATCGACCACGGCCTTGTCGTTCTGCACGACCACCGAACGGCCGACCAGCGACGAAGCCTGCAGGGCCTGGGACGAGGCCATGGCGTTGGTGATGCTGCTGACCGAATCGTTCAGCGTAGTGATGCCTTCCAGGCTGCTGAACTGCGCCAGCTGGGCCACGAACTCGCCATTGTCCTGCGGGTCCAGCGGGTTCTGGTGCTGCATCTGGGTAACCAGCAACTGCAGGAACGCATCCTTGCCGAGCGTGTCGGTGCCCGTCTTGGAGGCGGTATCCGTGGTTTTCTTGGTGGTGCCACCGACGCCCGATGCCGTGAGGACATCATTGAGGTTTACACCGCTGGTGCTATCGACTGCCATGGTCTGGATTCCTTATCACTGACCCAGGGTCAGGACTTTCTGCATCATGTTCTTGGCGGTGTTCATCAGCTCGGCGTTGGTCTGGAACGCCCGGCTGGCGGAGATCATGTCGGCCATCTCCTCAACCACGTTGACGTTCGGGTAATAGACGTAGCCGTCCTTGTTCGCCGCCGGGTGGTTGGGCTCGTAACGCGCCTCCAGGTTGCTCTGGTCTTCGATGATGCCCTTGACCTGCACACCCTGCCCCGCCTCGCCCTGGTCTTCGAACAGCGACTGACTGCTGCCGGCCTGGGCATTCTGGAAGGTGGTGGCGAATACCGGGTGGCGTGCGCGGTAGGTCTGGTCGATGCTCGACGAGACGGTTTCGGCGTTGGCGATGTTAGAGGCAACGGTGTTGAGGCGGGTGTTCTGCGCACTCATGCCGCTACCGGCAATGTTGAAGACACTGGAAAGGGACATGGTCATTCTCCGCGCAGGGCCGAAACCAGCCCTTTGAATTTACTGTTGAGCAAGGTGAAGCTGGCCTGGAAACCGATGGCGTTTTCGGTGTAGTTCGATTGCTCGATCTGGGCGTCCACGGTGTTCTGGTCGATCGACGGTTGTGTCGGCGTGCGGTACTGCAGCGTGTCGTCGGCCATCGCCAGGCCTTCAGCCTCGATGTGACGGCTGTTGGTCCGGTCCATGGCGAACCGGCCAGCGGTTTGCTGCTTCTGGCTTTCGGCGGCGAGCACCGAAGAGAAGTCCATGTCACGCGCCTTGTAGTTGGGCGTGTCGGCGTTGGCGATGTTGTTGGCCAGCACTTCAGCGCGCTGGGCGCGGAAGCCCAGGGCCTTTTCGTGGATGCCAAGCGCCTTGTCGAAACTGATGCTCATGTCGGGGAAACCTTCGAAGGTTGACCGGAAGATCGTTGGCCAAGTTATAGCAAGGGCTGTGCCAATGTTCGGAAAGCCCGGAAACGCTGGGCTGGGCGGCGGATGATTGCGGGGGTGATGCCAGAAAAGCGGCAAAGTGCTTCCGCCTGGGGAAGGCAAAGCGGCAATTGCCGGGTGGCAAAAGCGGCAAAACAAAAAATTGACGTCAAGGGTTGGGATTGGGGGGGGTTAAAGCGCTCGGCTGGAGATTTGAGGGGGTGCGCAAATCGCTCGGCTGGAAATTTGAGGTGATGCGCAAATCGCGCGCCGCCCGCGCGGCGCATCGCTGGCAAGCCCGCTCCTACATTTGTTGCAACGTGCCATTCCAGTCAGGCCATGGTTGTTCGCCTTGGTGCATGACTGAAGACAGGTGGGGCGGCGGCAGCGCCGGCCGAAAAATCGCGTCGTGCTAACAAGGCTGACAACTATGGCCTGACTGGAATGGCACGTTGCAACAAATGTAGGAGCGGGCTTGCCCGCGATGCGCCGCGCGGGCGGCGCTCGATCTCAAGGACGCCGAAGCAATCGCGTCAAGCCCCCCCCCAGAACGCAGCACAATCCCCGCCAATTAGCGCCGATAGAGACTTTTCCTACAACCTTCTCAGAAATGATTACGTTCATTCCATGATGTGATTTCCCCCTGCACGCACCTGTCAGGGAGACACACATGTTTCTGAGCCGCCTTGTGCCGTCATGGCACGAGATCGAGTCGCGCATCATCGATGAAATGGGCTATCAAGGAGGTGCCCGTTTCGTCGACCAGTACAACCAACCGGTCGCGTCACTCGCACTCAACATTCGCCGAATCCGCGCCGTCCAGTCCGCCTTCAACCAGGCTGAATGGCAAGCCGCGCAGCTCTTGCGCCAACGCTTCACCGAGCTGGAAATCGCCAGCATCCTCGACGAACTGTTGGTCGTGGTCCGGCAGATGGCGATGATCGTCGCCGGCAGTGCCGTTACCGGCGGCGCCATCGGTGCCGGGATCGGTGCCTTTGGTGCCGGTGCCGGAGCTTTTCCCCTCGCAGGGGTAGGCGCCACGATGGGCCTGAAGGTTAGCGGCTGGGTCCTCGGCGTACTCGGCCTGTCGTCCATCGCCGAGTTTTTCATCGACGGGTTGCCGCGTATAGGCGAGTACTACCTGGACGGCATCCGCAGCGCCTGGGAAGGCACGCACGATGAAGGCTTGAGCCCGTTCGGCAGAGATGATCCGAATGCGATATCGCGGGCCGCGCATTCGATTGCCCTTGGCCATGTGGAAGTCGTGGCGCTGTTGCTGGGTGCGATTGTTTCGTACCTCACTCGGGGGCGCGGCGATGCCCGGGTGCTGGCGCAGGAAATGGCTGCCAGCGACAAGGGGGCGCGGCTTGGGCAATGGATGCTCAAGCATGAAGAGGGGTTGAAGAAGCGGCCGGATTTGCAGGTGCCGGAGCGCCGCAGGGGGGCGGTTGATGATCCACCGCCCGCGCAGCCGAATCGGCCTGCGGGGAAAGACAAGGAGCCTTCGACTGGGAAGCCCGGTAGCATGCCGTTGCATAGGGTGGCGTGCTTCAAGGCGGACAACTTGCCGACCTCCAAGCATGGGGAGTTTGAACGGCAGTTGAAGGGGCAGCAGGATGGGTTGAACCGGCTGACGGTTGAGGAGTTTCTCGAAAACGTTGCCAATCCCGTGAAACGCAGTCCGAATGCAGCCAGACGCGCCCGGAAAGAATTGGAAGAAACCCTGACTCGGCGATTCGAAGAAGAATTGCAACAAACGCTAAGCTACAAAGCGGCGAGAGTAGAGGCCGCGAAGAGGGTGAAGGAAACGATGGCCAGTATCGCTGCACTGCACAACCCTGACCTTATTGCCGGAGGGAAAGACGTAATCGGAGGATTCGGCGATCGCCAGGTCAACGCCAGTATTGGACCGCAATGGAAAACGAAGATTGAAAACCTAAAAAACGCCGCCCAGGCAGTCCCTGAGTCTTCGCACAGCAAAACACTAATGAATGTCGATCTTCATAAATGCTAAGGAGCTTTGATATGGATGAAGCATTTTCCATGTTTCTGGAAGAGTTTGGACCACCGATCGAGCGCCGGGAGGTACCGACATCCAGCATTCAACGCTACAAAGGCAAGCTACCTGATCAGCTGCTGGCATATTGGGCCGAGCATGGATGGGCCGGCTACGGGGAGGGTATCTTCTGGATGGTAAACCCTCAGGAGTATCATGGGGTGGTCACCTCTTGGCTCACGGGTACCGAGCTCGAGACTATCGATAATTACCATGTAATTGCCAGAAGCGCTTTTGGCGATCTGTATCTCTGGGGCGAACAAACAGGCGCCTCACTCAAAATCACAACCATTCTCTCGCGATATACAACCCACAAGTCCATCTACACAGGAGACAAAATGGATAAAGGCATAAGAGCCTTCATGGCGTCCCTACGTATGGACACCAATGATTATGGCGAACTGTTCATCCCAGCCAAAAAGAAGCTAGGCCCACTTCTCCATGACGAGATGTACGGTTTTACACCGGCACTGCTACTTGGCGCCCCCGACAGTTTGGGACATTTGGAAAAAGTAAAAGCAGTGGAGCATCTTGTCTTTCTTGCACAGCTTGCACCCCTTTCACCCTACAACTTCTCGGACTTCTGATACAGCACAAAGCGTTATCAGCAGGGCTGCTAAGCAGCCCCTCGAAAAATCTACCAACGCCTTACTTAGCCTGATAAATGATCCCCGGACTGCACTGCACCATCTGATAATGATCCGGCAACCCATTGAGCGCCTCGGAGGCGCCGAGGAACAGATACCCACCCGGCTTCAGCGTGCTGTGAATCCGCAGCAGGATGTCCTTCTTCACCTGGGCCGAGAAGTAGATCAGCACGTTACGGCAGAACACGATGTCGAACTTGCCCAACGCTGCGTAGCTGTCGAGCAAATTGAACGAGCGGAATTCGACACGGCTGCGGATGGCCGGCTTGACCGCCCAGCGCCCCGGGCCCTTGGTATCGAAATAACGCTGCAGGCGCTCCTGGGACAGGCCGCGGGCGATTGCCAGGCTGTCGTACTCGCCGGTCTTGCAGTTGTTCAGCATCGAACCGGACAGGTCGGTGGCGACGATCTGCGCGCCCATCTTCAACTGGCCGAGGTTGCTGCGCTCGAACTCGTCGATGGCCATCGAGATGGAGTACGGCTCCTGGCCCGACGAGCAGGCTGCCGACCACATGCGCAGGCGCTGGCCCGGGTTGTTCTTGATGAACTCGGGGATGACCTTGTTCTTCAGCACTTCGAACGGGTAGGTGTCGCGAAACCACAACGTTTCGTTGGTGGTCATCGCATCCACCACCTGCTCGCGCAAGCCGCCACGCGGCTGGGCCTGGATGCGCTGCACCAGCTCGCCCAGGCTCTTGATGCCCTGTTGCTCCATCAGCTTGTTGAGACGGCTGGCGACCAGGTACTGCTTATTCTCGCCCAGCAGGATGCCACAGGCTTTCTCCAGGAATACCCGGAACTGTTCGAAATCCAAATTACCCGTAGACACTACTGCGGCCTCTTTTCAATCACTGGTGCCGGGAGTCGCCTCCCGGCTGCTTCAATGCGCTGCCTTGATCCGGTCGACCACTCGCTGGGCCAGGTCGTCCGGCTTGAACTTGGCGAGGAAATCATCGGCACCGACTTTCTTGACCATCGCCTGGTTGAATACCCCGGACAGCGAAGTATGCAGGCAGATGTGCAATTTTTGCATACGTGGATCGCTGCGGATCTCGGCAGTGAGCGTGTAGCCGTCCATTTCCGGCATTTCAATGTCCGAGATCATCATCAGGAATTCTTCTTCCGGCCGCTTGCCCTCATCCACCAGCTTGCGCAGGTAGTCCAGGGCCTGACGGCCGTCATTGAGTGCCACCACCTCGACCCCGACCGTCTGCAGGCAGCGGCTGACCTGCTTGCGCGCCACCGACGAATCGTCGACGGTCAGCACACGCAGCAGCACGGCCTTGTCCTGCGTATCGGCATCGACCACACCGGCAGATACCTGCTCCGACGACGGCGCCACCTCGGCCAGCACCTTTTCCACGTCGATGATTTCGACCATGCGGTTGTCCACTCGGGTGACTGCAGTCAGGTAGTGGTCGCGGCCGGTACCCTTGGGTGGCGGATGGATTTCTTCCCAGTTCATGTTGACGATGCGCTCGACCGAGTGCACCAGGAAGCCTTGGGTCTTGGTGTTGTACTCGGTGATGATCACGAAGCTCTTGCGCGTTTCTTCCTGCAGCCCGGGCAACCCGGTGGCCATCGACAGGTCGAGGATCGGAATGGTCGCCCCGCGAATATTGGCCACGCCACGCACCACCGGGTGTGATCTGGGCAGCACGGTCAGGTCCGGGCACTGCAGCACCTCGCGAACCTTGAACACGTTGATCCCGTAAAGCTGTGCGCCATTGAGGCGAAACAGCAGCAACTCCAGGCGATTCTGCCCCACCAGCTGTGTGCGCTGGTTGACCGAATCCATTACCCCCGCCATGCCTGACTCCTTCTTCTTTCTGCCATTTCGTAGCAACTCATGTAGCGAGTCGGCACGGGCTTTGCTTTTTTGAGCGCCATGTACACGAAAACGACAATTTTCCGACGACTGACGCACCTGCTGAGCGGCTCGCTTGCCGTGCTGTGCCTGTTGGCACCCGGCGCTCGCACCTGGGCGGACGCGGTTACCTTGCCTGAACAGCTTATCGGTGTCACCCAAGGGTTTCTTGAATTCACCGTCGAGGATTACCTGGCCACGACCCAGACTGCAGGCCGCTACGAGATCCAGGTCAACCCGCTCGACCCGCGCCTGCGCATGCCGTTGTGCAGCCAGCCGCTGGACGCCTCGCTGGAGAGCCCTGCGCAGCCTTTGGGCCGGGTGACCGTGCGGGTGCGCTGCGATGGCAGTGCGCCGTGGACGATCTTCGTGCCGGCCACCGTGCGGCTGTTCCGCGACGTGGTGGTGGTGACCCGCCCGCTCAAGCGCCAGAACATCGTCGGCGAAGGTGACGTGGCCCTGCGCGAACGCGACGTCGGCACCCTCGGCCAGGGCTTTCTCACCGACCTGGACCAGGCAGTGGGCATGAAGATGCTGCGCCCGACGGTCATCGACCAGGTGCTTACCCCGCAGCATCTGGAGCAGGCCGAGGTGGTGCAAAAGGGCGACCACGTCGTCATCATCGCCCGCAGCGGCAGCCTCAGCGTGCGCATGCCTGGCGAGGCCCTGAGCAAGGGTGGCCAGGGTGAGCAGATACGGGTGCGCAACCTGAATTCGCAACGGGTGGTAAAGGCCCGGATTACCGGCCCCGGCCAGGTCGAGGTCGCCATGTAGATTGGGCTGGCGGTTGGGAACCGCTTTTCCTAAACTGTGTCAGAACACGGGTTCGCGGGCTTGCCGACAGGCGGCTGAGCATTTGTGCCTAAAGTTTCTTTCGGGATGGCCGAAAACAAGGCAAGCGTCCAAATACCCAGGGGTTTCTGATCATGGTCATCGACTTCAGTCGTTTGAATAATTCTCCGTCCATCACGGGCGGCGTTCGCGGCAATGCCGCCCCCGGCAACGCCGACAAACCCGGCGAAACCAGTGAAGCGCCGAAAAGCGCCAGCGCCAGCGGAGAAGCGGTACACCTCAGTCAAGAGGCCCAGCAGTTGCAGAAGATCAGCGACAAGCTGCGCGATCAGCCGGTTGTCGACAGTGCCCGCGTGGCGCAGTTGAAACAGGCGATCGCAGATGGCAGCTACCAGGTCGATGCCGGCCGGGTCGCCAGCAAACTGCTCGATTTCGAAGCCCAGCGCTGACCGTTCGGCGCGCTGACTTCACGGACGCTTTAAAAGCCAAGAGTTAGCCATGCACGACATCACATTGCTGCAACTGATCGAAGACGACATCGCACCCACCCAGGAACTGCTCGACCTGCTTCAGCAGGAGGCAGTCGCCCTGCACGGCCGCGACATGGCACCGCTGGAGGGTATTCTGGCCCGCAAGCAGTCGCTGATCGTCCTGCTCGAGCAGCAAGGCATCCGCCGCAACAACCTGCTCGCCAGCCTCGGCCTCAGCGCCGACCGCGCCGGGGTGCAGGCAGTGGCAGCGCAGTCGCCCAACGGTGAAGTGATCATGCAGCAACTCAACGTGCTGACCCAGTTGATGGACGCCTGCCAGAAGGTCAACGAGACCAATGGCCGGATCATTCAGGTACAGCAGCACGTGACGGCCAACCAGATCAGAATCCTCATGGGCGGCGATTCTCCGTCGCTCTACGACAGCCGTGGCGCTACCTCGCCACTGGCCAAGCCCCGGGCGCTCAGCCAAGTGTGATTACTTCTATCAAGGCACGGAACATACTGGCAAAATGCCGTTACTTGCGTGTGCCGCTTTTGCCTGGAGATTGATAACCCGTGTTCAATGAAACCGATGCTCCGCAGCCACCAAAGGTGCTGAACACTCCTTTGGAGATCGCGGCCAACCTGCGCCAGCTACAGGACAGTCACGATCCTCTGATCATCACCTTCCATGAGCGCAGCCAGCGGTTCCAGAGCTACGTGGTGGATGTGGACCGTGACAGCCATACCCTGGCGCTGGACGAAATGATCCCGCGCGACGGCGAACGATTCATCGAGAACGGCGAACCGTTCCGCGTCGAAGGCTTCCACGATGGCGTGCGCATCGCCTGGGAATGCAACCACGAACTGAAGATCACCGAGGTCGACGGCCACCGCTCGTACCGCGGTGCAATGCCTGAAGAGATGACCTACCACCAGCGCCGCAATGCGTTCCGCGCCGCGCTGAAACTGTCGCAACTGGTCGATGTGATCCTCGACGGCGCCCACCTCAAGGGCAATGGCGCCCTGCGTGGCAAGCTGCTGGACATCTCTGCCACCGGCTGCAAGCTGCGTTTCGACGGCAATGTCGAAGACCGCCTGCAACTGGGCCAGGTGTACGAGCGCTTCAAGGCCGGCAACCCCCTGGGCCTGGTCGACACCATGGTCGAGTTGCGCCACCTGCACCACGAAGAACGCATCAACACGACCTTTGCCGGCGTGCGCTTCCATAACCTTAATGGCCAGGCGCAGCGCAAGATCGAGAGCTTCGTGTACCAGTTGCAGCGTGAAGCGCGGCGCTTCGACAAAGACGATTATTGATTGCCTGTCGAATGCGCAAATGCCACCCATTGGGTGGCATTTTTGTTTTCGATGTGCCTGAACCGGCCTCTTCGCGGGGCAAGCCCGCTCCCACAGTGCTACCAATGGCTTGGGGCCTGCAGGGTATCTGTGGGAGCGGGCTTGCCCCGCGAAAGCGCCGGTACAGACGACACAAGGCTCAAACCGACTTGCTGATCTCATCCCCCACCGGAGCCTCAGCCACAGGCTCTGCTTTTTCTTCCACTTCGGTATCCTCAGCCGCCACCGGCGCCTGCATCACATCCTGCACGGTCTGCTCATCCACGCGCGGGTCGAGCGCCGCCGACAATGGCGAACCCGCCGCCGGCATCGCCACGTGGCCCAGCGGTGCGTCCTGCACCTGGTGCAAGCCGGTGACCGCTTTCGGGCGGATCCGCCACACCAGCACCAGCGCGAAGAACACGAAGAAGGCATAGAGCATCTGGGAACCCAGCACCTTCATCAGCACCCCCGCCGCCAGCGGCCCGATGCACGCCCCCACGCCATAAGTGACCAGCAACATCGCAGTCAGCGAGACGCG
Organism: Pseudomonas sp. LFS044; assembly: GCF_047978245.1. Lineage (NCBI taxonomy): Bacteria > Pseudomonadati > Pseudomonadota > Gammaproteobacteria > Pseudomonadales > Pseudomonadaceae > Pseudomonas > Pseudomonas sp. LFS044. The sequence continues at coordinate 133,624 of NZ_JBFPFX010000007.1, read as the reverse complement.
CCGCTCGCTTTCCACATGGTCGTTGGAAAAAGCGACCGCCAGCGGATACAGGCAGAACTGCAGGAGCGAGATCAAAAAGCCGATGCCGAACAGCAATTCCAGCGGCACGTTGGGGAGAATCGCCAGTGGCGCCGCCGCCAGCGCCAGCCCCACCGCCACACTGCGGATCAGTACCGCCCGGTCGTAGCGGTCGGACAACCAGCCCAACGGCCACTGCACCAGCAAACCGGCAAAGATGCAGCTACCCATGAACAGACCGATCTGCTCGGTGGACAGCCCTTGGCTTGAGGCATACAGCGGCGCCAGGCCGTAGAACGAACCGACGATCAGCCCCGACCCCAGCACCGTGCTCAGCGATTGTGGCACCCGCTTGATGAAGAATTTCGGCTCCATTGGCGCCGGGCGCAGCGGTGCAGGGTGAATGCGCCGGGTCATCGCCACCGGCACCAGGCACAGCGCAAAGCACATGGCGACCAGCATCAGCAGTTCAGGGCCAAGTTCCGGGTGCACCACCAGGATCAGCTGGCCAAGCACCAGCCCCAGGTAGGAGGCGATCATGTAGCCGCTGAACACCGCACCACGGTGCTTGGCATCGGCCTGTTCGTTGAGCCAGCTCTCGATGACCATGTACTGGCACATCATGCCCAGGCCGACGATCATCCGCAGCCCGACCCAGGCCGGTAGCCAATTGGTCAGCCCATGCCCCAGCACCGCCGCACCGACGATACCGGCACACGTGGCATAGGCGCGAATGTGCCCGACCCGGCCGATCAGCCGGTGGCCGACCTTGCCGCCCACGGCCAGGCCGAAATAGTTGGCTGCCATCAGCGCACCGACCCACAGGCTGTCGACATGATCGGCCGCCAGGCGCAGTGCCAGGTAGGTACTGAGCAGACCCGAGCCGATAAGCATCATCAAGGCAGCGAAATACAGCGACTGAAACGGCTTCCAGATGTTTCGCATACGTCCCGTCGGGCTCCCTGGTCTGGTGGCGTTGGCTTGGCAAGCATAAAAGCAATTGTGCCGCAGCGCAGTCCCCTGCCGGCGAAATAGCCGAACAGGGACGCGCCCAGTAGCGATGGTGTCGCGATCAGGCCTGTGCTGCCAACACGCGCCGCTCCCACGGCGTGATCTCGTCAAAGAAATCGGTCAGCTCAAGCGTCTTGGTGGCAACGTAGCCTTCGATGAACTCACTGCCGAACAGTTCCCGTGCCAGCGCGCTGCGTTTGAGGCGCTCCAGCGCCGCGTGCAAGGTGCACGGCAGGCTCAGGTGCTCCGGCACCGCGAACTCGCCCTGTATCGCCGGCGTGGGCTGCAGGCGTTGCTCGATGCCGTGCAGGCCGGCCGCCAGGCTGGCGGCGATGGCCAGGTAGGGGTTGGCGTCGGCACCCGGCAGGCGGTTTTCGACACGCCGCGCCACTGGGTCACTGGCCGGGATGCGCAGCCCGGCGGCGCGGTTGTCTTCGGACCAGCAGGCATTGTTAGGCGAGGCATAGGGGTGGCAAAGCCGCTGGTACGAATTGACGTTGGGAGCGAACAGTGCGGTGAAATCGGCCATGCACGCCTGCTGCCCACCGATGAAGTGGTAAAAGGTCTCGGTCGGCTGGCCCTGGTCATCGCTGAACACGTTACGCCCCGTGGCAACCTCCACCAGGCTCTGGTGAATATGCATCGAGCTGCCCGGCGTATGCGCCAAGGGCTTGGCCATGCACACCACGTTCAGCCCATGCTTGAGCGCCACTTCCTTGAGCAGGTGCTTGAACACGAAGGTCTGGTCAGCCAGCACCAGCGGGTCGCCGTGCAACAAGTTGATCTCGAACTGGCTGACGCCCATTTCATGCATGAACGTGTCGCGCGGCAGGCCGAGCGCGGCCATGCAGTGGTACACCTCCTGGAAGAACGGGCGCAGGCCATTGTTGGAACTGACACTGAACGCCGAATGGCCAAGCTCGCGACGGCCGTCCTTGCCCAGCGGCGGCTGAAAAGGCTGCAGCGGGTCGCTGTTGGGCGCGAAGACGAAGAACTCCAGCTCGGTCGCCACCACGGGCGCCAGGCCGAGCGCAGCATAACGGGCGATCACGGATTTGAGCTGGCCGCGGGTGGAAAGCGCCGATGACCTGCCGTCCAGCTCGTTGGCATCACAGATAGCCAGGGCCAGGCCCTCCTCACTCCACGGCAACCGGTGGATCTGCGAAGGCTCCGCCACCAGTGCCAGGTCGCCGTCGTCACTGCCGTAAAAGCGCGCCGGCGGGTAGCCGCCCATGATGCATTGCAACAGCACGCCGCGGGCCATCTGCAGGCGGCGGCCCTGCAGGAAGCCTTCGGCGGTCATCACCTTGCCGCGAGGTACACCGTTGAGGTCGGGGGTGACGCATTCGATCTGGTCGATGCCCTGGAGGTGCTCGTCGAGCGAGCGTTGGGCTGCGGTGGTCATGACGCTTGTCCTTGTTGTTATAGGCTGACCACAACATAGGCTGGGGGTGTTTAAAATATCAAGCACCCCGCACTGGCCTCATCGCCGGCAAGCCGGCTCCCACAGGGAAATCACAGGCCCTCACAGCGGTGCAATACCTGTGGCAGCCGGCTTGCCGGCGATCAGGCCCGTATGAACAACCTTATTCGCGCAGGGTCATGCCATTGGCAGGCAACGGCAAGGCGGTCTTGTACCGCACCTGCTTCAAGGCAAAACTCGAGCGAATGTTGGCCACCCCCGGCAACCGCGTCAGGTAATCAAGAAAGCGTTCGAGCGCCTGAATGCTCGGCAACAACACCCGCAGCAGGTAGTCCGGGTCACCGGTCATCAGGTAGCACTCCATCACCTCGGGCCGTTCGGCGATCTCTTCCTCGAAGCGGTGCAGCGCCTGCTCGACCTGCTTCTCCAGGCTGACATGAATGAACACATTCACATCCAGCCCCAGAACCTCCGGCGACAGCAACGTCACCTGCTGGCGGATCACGCCCAGTTCTTCCATGGCCTTGACCCGGTTGAAACAGGGCGTGGGCGACAGGTTCACCGACCGCGCCAGCTCTGCATTGGTGATGCGGGCGTTGTCCTGCAGGCTGTTGAGAATGCCGATATCGGTACGATCGAGTTTGCGCATGAGACAAAATCACCGGTTTTTTGTGTTTATGCAGAATGTTTATCTGTGCCGCCCGATAAAGGCAATCAACTTGAGAGAAAAATTCTCCCAGCGTGTCACTACTATGTAATTGACGCTGACCTACCAGTCACAAGCCGGTATTCAGCGGCGGCCGCTTCAGAGCTCACAAAAACAACATCCGAGCGAGCGTAAAAAGCATGAACGAGTACGCCCCCCTGCGTTTGCATGTGCCCGAGCCTACCGGCCGGCCAGGCTGCCAGACCGATTTTTCCTACCTGCGCCTGAACGACGCAGGTCAAGTCCGTAAACCCCCTATCGATGTCGATGCTGCCGACACCGCTGACCTGTCCAACAGCCTGATCCGCGTGCTCGACGAGCACGGCGATGCACTCGGCCCATGGGCTGAAGGCATCGACCCGCAGATCCTGCGCCAAGGCATGCGCGCCATGCTCAAGACGCGCATCTTCGACAGCCGCATGGTGGTTGCCCAGCGCCAGAAGAAGATGTCCTTCTACATGCAGAGCCTGGGTGAAGAAGCCATCGGCAGCGCCCAGGCGCTGGCGCTCAACCGCACCGACATGTGCTTCCCCACTTATCGCCAGCAAAGCATTTTGATGGCCCGCGACGTGTCGCTGGTGGAGATGATCTGCCAGTTGCTGTCCAACGAGCGCGACCCGCTCAAGGGCCGCCAGTTGCCGATCATGTATTCGGTGCGCGAGGCCGGCTTCTTCACCATCAGCGGCAACCTGGCGACCCAGTTCGTGCAGGCGGTCGGCTGGGCCATGGCCTCGGCCATCAAGGGTGATACCAAGATCGCCTCGGCCTGGATCGGCGACGGTGCCACCGCCGAGTCGGATTTCCACACCGCCCTGACCTTTGCCCACGTGTACCGCGCGCCGGTGATCCTCAACGTGGTCAATAACCAGTGGGCGATTTCCACGTTCCAGGCCATTGCCGGCGGTGAATCGACCACCTTCGCCGGCCGGGGCGTCGGCTGTGGCATCGCCTCGCTGCGGGTCGACGGCAACGACTTCGTCGCCGTATACGCCGCCTCGCGCTGGGCCGCTGAACGCGCCCGCCGCGGCCTCGGCCCCTGCCTGATCGAGTGGGTGACCTACCGCGCTGGCCCGCACTCCACCTCCGACGACCCGTCCAAATACCGCCCGGCCGACGACTGGAGCCACTTCCCACTGGGCGACCCGATCGCCCGCCTGAAGCAGCACCTGATCAAGATCGGCCAATGGTCCGAGGAAGAACACCAGGCGGTTACCGCCGAGTTCGAGGCCGCGGTGATTGCCGCGCAGAAGGAAGCCGAACAGTACGGCACCCTGGCCAACGGCCACATCCCGAGCGCGGCCTCGATGTTCGAGGACGTGTACAAGGAAATGCCCGACCACCTGCGCCGTCAGCGCCAGGAACTGGGGGTTTGAGATGAACGACCACAACAACAGCATCAACCCGGAAACCGCCATGTCCACCACCACCATGACCATGATCCAGGCCCTGCGCTCGGCCATGGATGTCATGCTCGAGCGCGACGACAATGTGGTGATCTACGGCCAGGACGTCGGCTACTTCGGCGGCGTGTTCCGCTGTACCGAAGGCCTGCAGACCAAGTACGGCAAGTCGCGCGTGTTCGACGCGCCGATCTCCGAGAGCGGCATCGTCGGCACCGCCGTCGGCATGGGCGCCTATGGCCTGCGGCCGGTGGTGGAAATCCAGTTTGCCGACTACTTCTACCCAGCCTCCGACCAGATCGTTTCCGAGATGGCGCGCCTGCGCTACCGCTCGGCCGGCGAATTCATCGCCCCACTGACCCTGCGCATGCCGTGCGGTGGCGGCATCTACGGCGGCCAGACGCACAGCCAGAGCCCGGAAGCGATGTTCACCCAGGTGTGCGGCCTACGCACGGTGATGCCGTCCAACCCGTATGACGCCAAAGGCCTGCTGATCGCCTCGATCGAATCCGACGACCCTGTGATCTTCCTCGAGCCCAAGCGCCTGTACAACGGCCCGTTCGACGGCCACCACGATCGCCCAGTGACCCCTTGGTCCAAGCACCCGCACAGCGCAGTACCCGATGGCTACTACACGGTGCCGCTGGACAAGGCAGCCATCACCCGCCCCGGCAGCGACGTTACCGTGCTGACTTACGGCACCACGGTCTATGTGGCCCAGGTGGCCGCCGAAGAGACCGGCGTCGACGCTGAAGTGATCGACCTGCGCAGCCTCTGGCCGCTGGACCTGGACACCATCGTCGCGTCGGTGAAAAAGACCGGCCGCTGCGTGGTGGTGCACGAGGCCACCCGTACCTGCGGCTTTGGCGCCGAGCTGGTGTCACTGGTGCAGGAGCATTGCTTCCACCATCTGGAAGCGCCCATCGAGCGCGTCACTGGCTGGGACACCCCCTACCCTCACGCGCAGGAATGGGCTTACTTCCCAGGCCCTTCGCGGGTAGGTGCGGCATTGAAACGGGTCATGGAGGTCTGAATGGGCACGCACGTCATCAAAATGCCGGACATTGGTGAAGGCATTGCGCAGGTCGAGTTGGTGGAATGGTTTGTCAAAGTCGGTGATGTAATCGCCGAGGACCAGGTAGTAGCAGATGTCATGACCGACAAGGCCACCGTGGAAATTCCTTCGCCGGTCAGCGGCAAGGTACTGGCCCTGGGCGGCCAGCCAGGTGAGGTGATGGCGGTCGGCAGCGAGCTGATCCGCATCGAAGTCGAAGGCAGCGGCAACCATGTGGATGCGCCGCAGGCCAAGCCTGCCGCAACTGAAGCCGCACCGGTTGCTGCCAAGCCGGAGCCGCGTGTCGAAGCGCAACCGGTTGCCTGCCCGGCAGCAGCGTCGCACAGCGCGGCGCCGATCGTGCCGCGCCAGGCCGACGAAAAACCCCTGGCCTCCCCGGCCGTGCGCAAGCGCGCGCTGGATGCCGGCGTCGAACTGCGTTACGTGCATGGCAGCGGCCCGGCCGGGCGCATCTTGCACGAAGACCTCGACGCCTTCATCAGCAAACCGCAGAGCACTGCAGGCCAGGCGCCCGGCGGCTACGCCAAGCGCACCGACAGCGAGCAGGTGCAAGTGATCGGCCTGCGCCGCAAGATCGCCCAGCGCATGCAGGATGCCAAGCGCCGTGTCGCGCACTTCAGCTACGTCGAGGAGATCGATGTCACGGCGCTGGAGGCCTTGCGCCTGCAACTCAACAGCAAGCACGGCGAGAACCGCGGCAAACTGACCCTGCTGCCGTTCCTGGTCCGCGCACTGGTTGTCGCGCTGCGCGACTTCCCGCAGATCAACGCCACTTATGACGACGAAGCGCAGGTGATCACTCGCCATGGCGCGGTGCATGTGGGTATCGCCACCCAGGGCGATAACGGCCTGATGGTGCCCGTATTGCGCCACGCCGAGGCCGGCAGCCTGTGGGGCAATGCCAGCGAGATTTCCCGCCTGGCGAACGCCGCCCGCAACAACAAGGCCAGCCGCGAGGAACTGTCCGGCTCGACCATCACCCTGACCAGCCTCGGCGCGCTGGGCGGCATCGTCAGTACGCCGGTGGTGAACACCCCGGAGGTGGCGATCGTCGGCGTCAACCGCATGGTCGAGCGGCCGATGGTGATCGACGGCCAGATCGTGATCCGCAAAATGATGAACCTGTCCAGCTCGTTCGACCACCGGGTGGTCGATGGCATGGATGCCGCGCTGTTCATCCAGGCCGTGCGTGGCCTGCTTGAGCAACCCGCCTGCCTGTTCGTGGAGTGAGCATGCAACAGACTATCGACACCACCCTGCTGATCATCGGCGGCGGCCCAGGCGGCTACGTGGCTGCCATCCGCGCCGGGCAGTTGGGCATCCCCACCGTTCTGGTGGAAGGCCAGGCGCTTGGCGGCACTTGCCTGAACATCGGCTGCATTCCGTCCAAGGCACTGATCCATGTGGCCGAGCAGTTCCATCAGGCCGCCCGCTACACCGAACCGTCCGAGCTGGGTATCAGCGTGACCTCGCCGCGCCTGGACATCAGCCAAAGCGTGGCCTGGAAGGACGGGATCGTCGACCGCCTGACCACCGGCGTCGCTGCGCTGCTGAAAAAGCACGGGGTCAAGGTGATCCATGGCTGGGCGAAGATCCTCGACGGCAAGCATGTCGAGGTCGATGGCCAGCGTATCCAGTGCGAGCACCTGCTGCTGGCCACCGGCTCGAACAGCGTCGAGCTGCCGATGCTGCCGCTGGGCGGCGCTGTGGTTTCGTCTACCGAAGCCCTGGCACCGCAGACGCTGCCCAAGCACCTGGTGGTGGTGGGCGGGGGCTATATCGGCCTGGAGCTGGGTATCGCCTACCGCAAGCTGGGCGCTCAAGTCAGTGTGGTGGAGGCGCGCGAGCGCATCCTGCCGACCTACGACAGCGAACTGACCGCGCCGGTGGCCGACTCACTGAAAAAGCTGGGCATCGCCCTGCACCTGGGGCACAGCGTCGAAGGCTATGACAACGGCTGCCTGCTGGCCCGCGATGGCCAAGGCGCACAGCTGCGCCTGGAAGCCGACCGGGTATTGGTGGCCGTGGGCCGCCGCCCGCGCACCCAGGGCTTCAACCTGGACAGCCTGGCACTGAAGATGAACGGCGCTGCCATCGCCATCGACGACCGCTGCCAGACCAGCATGCGCAACGTGTGGGCCATCGGCGACGTGGCCGGCGAACCCATGCTCGCCCACCGCGCCATGGCGCAAGGCGAAATGGTGGCCGAAATCATCGCCGGCAAGGCGCGACGCTTCGAGCCCAGCGCGATTGCCGCCGTGTGCTTCACCGACCCGGAGGTGGTGGTGGTCGGCCACACACCGGAGCAGGCAAGCCAGCAAGGGCTGGACTGCATCGTTGCGCAGTTCCCGTTCGCCGCTAACGGCCGGGCCATGAGCCTGGAGTCGAAAACTGGCTTCGTGCGCGTGGTGGCGCGCCGTGACAATCACCTGATCGTGGGTTGGCAGGCGGTTGGCGTGGCGGTTTCTGAGCTGTCCACGGCCTTTGCCCAGTCACTGGAAATGGGCGCTCGGCTGGAAGATATCGCCGGCACCATCCACGCCCACCCGACCCTGGGCGAGGCGGTTCAGGAGGCGGCACTGCGCGCGCTGGGCCACGCCCTGCACATCTGACACTGAAGCGGCTACGGCCGATTTGGCCCGCAGTGCCTTGAAGGCGCTGCGGGCCTTTTTTCATCTCGCCGATGCAGGTTCACTCGGAAATGGCGTTCTTGCCGGCACCCTTTGCCCGGTACAAGGCCTTGTCTGCACGACCGAGCAGGTCGCTCTGACCTTCACCTTCCTGCCACTGCACCACGCCATAGCTCAGGGTCAGCCGGCACTCGCCAATCTGCTCGACCTGCACCATCGCCTGACGCAACCGGCCCGCCACCGCCAGCGCCTCGTCCAGCGTGGTCTGCGGCATCACCATGACGAACTCGTCGCCGCCCCAACGCGCCAGCAGGTCGTGATCGCGCAGGCAGGTACGCAAGTTCTCGACCACGTGGACCAAGGCTGCATCGCCCTGGGCATGACCATAGCGGTCGTTGATTGGTTTGAAATCGTCCACGTCCATGGCGATCACCGCCAGCGGCTCACGAAAGCGCTGGGCGCGCCTGCATTCCTGTTGCAGCGCCTGCTCCAGCCGGTAGCGATTGGCGATGCGGGTGAGCGCATCACGCTCGGCCAGCTCGCGGTTTTCGTCCAGCTGGCGCTGCAGCTGCTGGTTGACCCAGGACAGCTCGCGCGTGCGCTCAGCCACCTGAGCCTCCAGCGATTGGTTCTTTTGCTCAAGCTGAGCCACCAGGCGCTTGCCGGCGTCGATGTTGCGGTGCGCGCCCAGCATGCGCGCCACCGAGCCGTCTTCGTTGCGGGCGATGATGTGGCCGCTGTCCTCGATCCACAGGTAGCTGCCATCCTGGCAGCGGCAGCGGTACTCGATGAGGTAGCGCTCGTTGCGCTGGTTGATGTACGCCTCGAAGTGCGCCATCACCCGCGGGTAGTCCTCGGGGTGGATCACGCTCTCCCAGGTAAGGACGCTGTTGGCCATGGAATGGCTGGCGTAGCCGAGCATGGCGTACCAGCCGGGGTTGCGATAGACGTAGCCGGTGTTGGCGTTCCAATCCCAGATGCCATCGCTGATCAACTCGAACAGCATCTGCAATTGCTGCTCACTGAAACCGGCAGGCACCGGCCTTGATTCCTGACTCATGGACGCTCTCCCTGGTGTCCAGCAACTGCGCCCCGGTCAAGGTGCTGCCGAATGTGCTCGTGATTGCCGCCAGCGGCAAGATCGTTCCTGTCACTGGCGAGCATATTCCGCGCAGATGGCAACCGGAATAGCCCAGACGCCCTATTTTCTCGGGTTTGCCTCACTGGCATGGCCTTTGCCCCTGAACCGAGCCCTTTAATGACTTCCAGGGACAAGGAGGAAACACCGTGATCATATTCAATGGCTTGGGCTGGCAACCCACGGTCCAGCAACAGCACCGGATCATTCTCGAACAGCCACAGGCCGATAGCGTGCCGCTGCGTGCGCCACAGGCACCAAGCAACACCTCCGCGCAAAAGAACAGCCAGGGCAGCACCTCGGAACAGAACGCCGAAGAGGCCCGTGAAGAAGCCTTTGCCAAACTGAAGGTGCTGCTGCAGAACCCCGACATTGCCGCACGCCAGCAGGCCGGCGCAAGCACCCAGGAAAGCAGCGATGCCACACAAGCATTCCGCGAGTACATGGCCAAGACGCCCGAGGATAAAATCAAGGAGAAAATGCTCGCCGAACTGGGCATGACGATTGAGGAGTTCAACGCGCTGCCACCGGAACAGAGAGCCAGGATTTGCGAGCAGATAGCGCAACGCATCAAAGAAGACCTGAAAATGGAGGCTCAGGCAAAACTCCAGGAGCAGGGTGGGATGGCCGAGCAGCTTCCCCAAGGCACCGACCTTGCAGCCTCGCAGGGCAACGCCGAACGTGAAAAAGCGTTGGAGGCTAGCCAGATCTGAGCGTCGATGGCCACCCCTGCCCGGGGTGGCGTCACTATGCAGCACCGGTTTATGTAGGCGCAGTACGGCATCGTCATTGGACATTTCTTCATTCGACGTCAGCACGCCGTATAATCCCGCCCCCCAAAATCCGATGATGTTTTCTCATGAAGAAACTGCTGTACGTCGTAACGCTCGCCCTCGCCGCCATCCCCAGCGCATTCGCCAATCCACCCGCAACGTTTACCGAAGCCAAGGTTGTCGCCAAGCAGAAAATCTACCTCGATCAGGCAAACAGCCCCATGGGTGAGCTGTACTGTGGCTGCAAATGGACCTGGGTAGGCAAGTCCGGCGGCCGGGTCGATGCCAAGTCCTGCGGCTATGAAACCCGCAAGCTGCAGACACGTGCCGAGCGAACGGAATGGGAACACATCGTGCCGGCGTGGACCTTTGGCCACCAGGGCAAGTGCTGGCAGAACGGTGGGCGTGAACACTGCGTCGATAAAGACCCGACCTTCCGCGCCATGGAGGCTGACCTGTTCAACCTTTACCCGTCCGTGGGCGAGGTGAACGGAGACCGCAGCAACTTCAACTACGGCATGGTTTCGGGCGTCGCGCCGCAATACGGGCAATGCACCACCAAGGTGGACTTCCAGCAGAAAACTGCCGAACCTCGCGATGAAGTGAAAGGCCTGGTGGCGCGTACGACGTTCTACATGTTCGACCGCTACAAGCTGAGCATGTCGCGCCAGCAGCAACAGTTGCTCATGGCCTGGGACAAACAGCACCCGGTATCGGCATGGGAGAAACAACGGGACCAGCGTATTGCCGCGATCATGGGCCACTCCAACCCCTTCGTAACGGGCGAACGCACGTGGACCCTGGGTTACAAGCCCGCAGGCGCTCCCGACATCGCCGCATCGGCAGCCCCGAAAAATGCAGTGAAGGAGGTGGCCAAACCGACATTGGCGAGTGCGTCGATCGACGGGGCGATTATTGGCAACCGCAACAGTCATGTGTACCACCTGGCCAGCGGGTGCCCAGGGTACAGCCAGGTCGCGCAGAAAAATCAGGTGGCGTTCGGCAACGAGGCCGAGGCGCAAGCTGCGGGGTACCGCAAGGCGGGGAACTGCAAGTAGCAGAAATATGGCGTCCCAGGGCAGGTTCGAACTGCCAACCTTCCCCTTAGGAGGGGGATGCTCTATCCAATTGAGCTACTGAGACACAAGAACCGACAGCGAGCGCTGCACGGCTGGACGGGGAGCATGTTAACCAGCAGGCTGCCGTTTGTCATGCACCTATCGGGCTTTTTGCACGTAGGGCCTTTCCGATACATGTCAAACGAGCAGCCGCTCCTGGCGCAGCACCTCAAGCAACGCGCACACCGCCGTGGCCAGCGACCCCGAGTTGTCCAGGCGATACACCGCCGAATCGGCGCCGGCCTGCAACTGCGCACCTCGCGCCAGGCGCTGGTCGACCTGCTGCGGCGTCTCGCGCCCTCTGGCGAGAAGGCGCTCGCGCAGGATCTCGGGCTTGACCTCCAGGCATACCGCCAGAAGGTCCGGATAGCGCTGTCGAGCTTCGGGCAGATAAGCCCGGGAACCATTGACCAGCACCGATCGCCCCTGCGCCAGCCAATCGTTGACCTGGGCAGGGATTCCGTACGCCAGGCCATTGGCTTGCCAATACATGGCAAATTCTCCGGCCGCCTGCATGGCCGCGAAACGCTCTGGCGTAACGCCATGGGCAGCCTCACCCTTGGCCTCCGGCGAGCGGGTGATGACCCGCCGGGCAATTTCAACCCCCGCGGCAGAGAGCTGCTCACGGGCCGCATCGATCAGGGAATCTTTTCCCGAACCTGAAGGTCCTATCAGGAATATCAGGCGGCCTGGGGGTTTACGTTGGGCGCTTGCGTCATGTTGCATAGCCACTATGCTCTATGAAAGGAAACCCGCGCATTTTAGGGGTTTTCTGTGACCTTTGCTGCGTTTTACGGGTTTTTGACGGCAAGGGCCTGACGGTAGGGTGAGCCTGGGAATGCAAAACTTTTCAAACCAGTACTCATTTCTGATAATTGGTACTGGCAAAAAGCCTTTATCGGGATCACTATTTGTCACAGAATTGACGCCAAGGAAACGGCGACCTTGAGGCAAGATGAGCACCAAATTTTCCAGTCGGTTGAACATTTTGTCGTCGCCACGGTCGTACCACCATCCCGTGCGGCCAATTTGAGAACCGCTTCCCCTGAACCAAAAACCGGTCAATTTATATGCGCCCAATGAAACAGGCTATTTATTCGAGCCGCACCGCTGACAAGTTTGTAGTCCGCCTGCCAGACGGAATGCGTGAGCGCATTGCCGAGGTAGCGCGCAACCATCACCGCAGCATGAACTCCGAAATCATCGCTCGCCTGGAACAAAGCCTTATCCAGGAAGGTGCGCTGGGCGACGAGCTGAGCATGCGCCTGGACAGCCCTGAACTGTCCCTGCATGAACGCGAGCTGCTGCAACGCTTCCGCCAGTTGTCGCACCGCCAGCAGAACGCGCTGGTGGCCCTCATCGCTCACGACGTGGAAATGGCCGCCGACGCTTCCTGAAGCGTACAGCGAGCACAAAAAAGCCAGCGCAAGCTGGCTTTTTTCGTTGTGCCGAGAACGCCGCGGGGAACTGCCAGGCAGCCCCCCAGGCGTTGACGCTGTTACAGCAGGAACAGCGTCGCCAGCCCCAGGAAGATGAAGAAGCCACCGCTGTCGGTCACGGCAGTGATCATCACGCTGGAGCCCATGGCCGGGTCGCGTCCCAGACGCGTCAGGGTCATGGGGATCAATACCCCCATCAGCGCGGCCAGCAACAAGTTCAAGGTCATCGCCGCAGTCATCACCAGGCCCAGTGACCAGCTGCCGTACAGCCAGAACGCGACGATACCGATCACCCCACCCCAGATCAGACCATTGAGCAGCGAAACTGCCAGCTCCTTGCGCATCAGGCGGCTGGTATTGCCCGGTGACACCTGGTCCAACGCCATGGCGCGAACGATCATGGTAATGGTCTGGTTACCGGAGTTGCCGCCAATGCCCGCAACGATGGGCATCAGTGCAGCCAGGGCTACCAGCTTCTCGATGGAACCTTCGAACAGGCCAATAACCCGCGAAGCCAGGAATGCGGTAATCAGGTTGATCGCGAGCCACGCCCAACGGTTGCGCAGGGAACGCCAGACCGAGGCAAAAATGTCCTCCTCTTCACGCAGGCCCGCCATGTTGAGGACTTCGCTCTCGCTCTCCTCGCGAATCAGGTCGACCATTTCATCGATGGTCAAACGGCCGATCAAGCGGTCGCTCTTGTCCACCACCGGCGCCGATACCAGGTCATAACGCTCGAACGCCTGTGCAGCGTCGTAGGCATCTTCCTCGGGGTGGAAGGATACCGGGTCGGTCGCCATGACCTCCGCCACCTTCTTGTCCGGGTCGTTGACCAGCAAGCGCTTGATCGGCAGCACACCTTTGAGAATGCCGTCGTAGTCGACCACGAACAGCTTGTCGGTGTGGTTGGGCAGTTCTTTCAGGCGGCGCAGGTAGCGCAGCACGACTTCCAGGCTGATGTCTTCGCGGATGGTGACCATCTCGAAGTCCATCAGTGCACCGACCTGCTCCTCGTCGTAGCTCAGCGCCGAACGGACACGCTCGCGCTGCTGGGCATCGAGCGTTTCCATCAGCTCGTGAACGACGTCACGCGGCAGTTCCGGCGCCAGGTCAGCCAGTTCGTCGGCGTCCATCTCCTTGGCCGCAGCGAGGATCTCGTGATCGTCCATGTCGGCGATCAGCGATTGGCGTACCGAATCGGAAACCTCGAGCAGAATGTCGCCATCACGATCCGAGCGCACCAGCTGCCAGACCGTCAGGCGGTCTTCCAGAGGCAAGGCTTCGAGGATGTAGGCGATGTCTGCAGGGTGCAGGTCGTCGAGCTTACGTTGCAGCTCGACAAGATTCTGACGGTGGACGAGGTTTTCCACCAGATCGTGGTGATGACCTTCCTGACGGTGGGTCAGGTCTTCCACCACGCGTTGGCGCTGCAACAGCTCGACCACTTGGGCCAGGCGATCCTGCAGGCTCTCTTGCGCTTTTTTTACTTCTACTTCAGTCATAGGCGAACTCCACTCCCAGCAGCGGAGCACGCCGGGAGAATCAATCGGTCAGATCAAGCTGCATGAAACGTGTTAAGGAGTAACTACTGGGTAAGTCCATGGTGGTTTTCCACAAGCCCCGGCGGGGCTGACGGGCGCAATCATACACTGCCTAAGCGGGCAGATCGCCTAAATTTTTGGCCAGAACAATCGTTTGCGCGATAAAGCTAGGACAACGCTCGAAGCTATCTGTGCGACGGCAGCTGCGAAAGAAAGAACACATCCACCGCGCAAAAGAGTGTGGCGCTGGTTAGTTTGAGTCTAGCGGGCATCACTGATAAATCAGTGACCGGGAGAAAACAAAAAGCCCGCTCAAATGAGCGGGCTTCTTGATTGTATGGCGGACTCAGCAGGATTCGAACCTGCGACCGCTCGGTTCGTAGCCGAGTACTCTATCCAGCTGAGCTATGAGTCCGTGGTGGTAGTTTTAGACCAGGTTACCACTGGTGGGTTGAAGTGCCTTTGCAAGCAGAGCCACTTCAAAAATGGCGGACTCAGCAGGATTCGAACCTGCGACCGCTCGGTTCGTAGCCGAGTACTCTATCCAGCTGAGCTATGAGTCCGTGGTTGGTAGTTTTGAATCAGATTACCACTGATTGCTTGAAGCGCCTTTGCAAGCAGAGCCACTTCAAAAAATGGCGGACTCAGCAGGATTCGAACCTGCGACCGCTCGGTTCGTAGCCGAGTACTCTATCCAGCTGAGCTATGAGTCCGTAGTTGGTAGTTTTAGACCAGATTACCACTGGTTGTTTGAAGCACCCTTGCAAGCAAAGCCACTTCAAAAATGGCGGACTCAGCAGGATTCGAACCTGCGACCGCTCGGTTCGTAGCCGAGTACTCTATCCAGCTGAGCTATGAGTCCGTGTCTTGCCGCGCATTATAGGTCGCTGAAACATTTTTGCAAGAATCTTTTCGTTTAAAATCAACGACTTAGCGTTCTTACCGCTTACAGCGCCCTACGCAAATAATGGCGGTGAAGGGGGGATTCGAACCCCCGATACCCTTATGAGGTATACTCCCTTAGCAGGGGAGCGCCTTCGGCCACTCGGCCACCTCACCGCAACACGAGGCGAATATTAAACAGGCTCTTCCTCGTTTGCAACCCTTTTTTTGAAAAAAACTTCAAAAGAATTAAAGGCTTGGCTCCTCATCCTTCTCTTTCTTGATCCGCAGGTAGATTTCTTCGCGGTGAACGGCCACTTCCTTAGGGGCGCTGACGCCGATACGCACCTGGTTTCCTTTCACGCCGAGCACCGTCACGGTGATCTCGCCGTCTCCAATGATCAGGCTCTCGGCGCACCGACGAGTCAAAATCAACATAGCTTTCTCCTTAGGCAAACATTCAGGGATAACAGTCTGGTAACAGCAGGGCCTGGTCGCGGACAACGACTCAAGGCCGCAAAGCGCGTCACGCCGGCAGGACAGGGCCTGCGTGACGAGCAGAAACGCGAAGGGCGCGGCAAGCCGCGCCCCTCAAGGCAACGCCTTACTCGCCCTGTCGGGCCGGAGCGTCGAGCTCGAACGCGGTGTGCAGCGCGCGTACGGCCAGCTCCAGGTACTTCTCTTCGATGACTACCGAAACCTTGATTTCGGACGTGGAGATCATCTGGATGTTGATGCTCTCCTTGGCCAGGGCTTCGAACATGCGGCTGGCAACGCCGGCGTGCGAACGCATGCCAACACCGACGATCGACACCTTGGCGATCTTGGTGTCGCCGATCACTTCACGGGCACCGATTTCACGCGCGGTGTTTTCCAGCACACGGTAAGCACTCTCGTACTCGTTGCGGTGCACGGTGAAGGTGAAGTCAGTGGTGTTATCGTGCGACACGTTCTGCACGATCATGTCCACTTCGATGTTCGAGGCGCTGATCGGGCCGAGGATCTTGAAAGCGACGCCCGGGGTGTCCGGCACGCCACGAATGGTCAGCTTGGCTTCATCACGGTTGAAGGCGATACCGGAAATGATCGGCTGTTCCATGGATTCCTCTTCATCAATGGTAATGAGGGTCCCCGGACCCTCCTTGAAGCTGTGCAGCACGCGCAGCGGAACGTTGTACTTGCCGGCGAACTCCACCGAACGGATCTGCAGCACCTTGGAACCGAGGCTGGCCATTTCCAGCATCTCTTCGAAAGTGATCTTCTCCAGGCGGCGAGCCTGCGGCACCACACGCGGGTCGGTGGTGTAGACGCCATCGACGTCGGTGTAGATCTGGCACTCGTCAGCCTTGAGCGCGGCCGCCAGGGCCACACCGGTGGTGTCGGAGCCGCCACGGCCGAGGGTGGTGATGCTGCCGTGCTCGTCGACGCCCTGGAAGCCAGCCACAACCACCACGCGCCCGGCCTTGAGGTCGGCACGAATCTTCTGGTCGTCGATCTGCAGGATGCGCGCCTTGTTGTGCGAGCTGTCGGTGAGGATGCGCACCTGGTTGCCGGTGTAGGACACAGCCGGCACGCCACGTTTGATCAAGGCCATGGCCAGCAGGGCAATGGTGACCTGCTCGCCGGTGGATACGATCACATCCAGCTCACGCGGAACCGGCTGATCGGTGATCTGCTTGGCCAGTTCGATCAGGCGATTGGTTTCGCCGCTCATGGCCGACAGCACAACCACCAGGTCGTCGCCCGCCTCACGGTGTTTCTTGACCTTGTCGGCAACCTGCTCGATCCGCTCGATGGAACCGACAGAGGTACCGCCAAATTTCTGTACGATCAACGCCATTTCAATGGTGCCTCAGCCCATACAGGGCCCCAAAAAAACCATCCAACATGAAGGGGCCGGCGACTAGACCGCCGGCCCCTTCATCTCAAAGTCCCTGCTCTGCGAACGGCACGGCCAGCGCCAAGGCCTGGTCCAGCGCAGCGACGTCGACGCCACCACCCTGGGCCATGTCCGGACGGCCACCGCCCTTGCCACCCACTGCCGCAGCGGCTTGTTTCATCAGGTCGCCAGCCTTGAGTTGGCTGGAGAGGTCTTTGGTCACGCCGGCCACCAGCACGACCTTGCCCTCATGCTCGCTGCCCAGCAGGATCACTGCGTGGCCGAGCTTGTTCTTCAGTTGATCGACCAGCGCCAGCAGGGCCTTGCCATCCTGCCCATCCAGGCGGGCAGCAAGCACCTTGGCGCCCTTGACCTCAACAGCCGCGTTGGAGAGATCATCCCCGGCGGCGCTGGCGGCCTTGGCCTGCAGCTGTTCCAGCTGCTTCTCCAGCTGGCGGTTGCGCTCAAGCACAGCCGACAGCTTGTCGATCAGGTTGTCACGGTTACCCTTGACCAGCTGCGCGGCTTCCTTGACCTGCTCTTCGGCAGCGTTCAGGTAGGCCAGCGCGGCAGCGCCGGTAACTGCTTCGATACGGCGTACGCCAGAGGCCACGCCACCTTCGCTGATGATCTTGAACAGGCTGATATCGCCGGTGCGCTTGGCGTGGATACCGCCGCACAGCTCGACGGAGAAATCGCCACCCATGCTCAGCACGCGCACGGTATCACCGTACTTCTCGCCGAACAGGGCCATCGCGCCTTTGCGCTTGGCGGTTTCGATATCGGTGACTTCGGTTTCAACCGGGGTGTTCTTGCGCACTTCACGGTTGACGATGTCTTCCAGCGCCTTGATCTGCGCAGGCGTCACCGCTTCGAAGTGGCTGAAGTCGAAACGCAGGCGCTGGCTGTCGACCAGCGAGCCCTTCTGCTGCACGTGCTCGCCCAGCACCTGGCGCAGCGCTTCGTGCAACAGGTGGGTGGCCGAGTGGTTCAGCGAAGTGGCGTGCTGCACCTCGGCATCGACCTTGGCCTCGACCGGCGAACCGATGACCAACGCACCGCTGCTGACGACCCCATGGTGCAGGAATGCACCGCCGGTCTTGGTGGTGTCCTGCACGTCGAAGCGCACGGCACCGGATTGCAGGTAGCCACAGTCACCGACCTGGCCACCGGATTCGGCGTAGAACGGCGTACGGTCCAGGACCACGACGCCCTGCTCGCCTTCACCCAGCTGGTCGACGGCCTGGCCGTCCTTGTACAGGGCGATGACCTTACCCTGGCCTTCGGTGGCGCTGTAGCCGACGAAGTCGGTGGCCGTGTCGACCTTGACCAGGCTGTTGTAGTCCATGCCGAAGGCGCTGGCGGAACGGGCACGCTCACGCTGGGCGTCCATTTCGCGCTCGAAGCCGGCTTCGTCGATGGTCAGCTCGCGCTCGCGGGCGATGTCGGCGGTGAGGTCCATCGGGAAGCCGTAGGTGTCGTACAGCTTGAACACCACGTCGCCCGGCACCACGTTGCCCTTGAGCTGGGCCAGGTCCTGCTCGAGGATGCGCAGGCCCTGCTCGAGGGTCTTGGCGAACTGCTCTTCTTCAGCCTTGAGCACACGCTCGATGTGCGCCTGCTGGCTCTTGAGCTCCGGGAAGGCCTCGCCCATCTCGGCGACCAGGGCAGCGACGATCTGATAGAAGAAGCTGCCCTTGGCGCCCAGCTTGTTGCCGTGACGGCACGCACGGCGAATGATGCGGCGCAGCACGTAGCCACGGCCTTCATTGGACGGCAGCACGCCGTCGGCGATCAGGAAGCCGCAGGAGCGAATGTGGTCGGCCACAACCTTCAACGAAGCCTGGCCATCGTTGCTGCAACCGATGGCCTTGGCGGCTGCGATCAGCAGGTTCTGGAACAGGTCGATCTCGTAGTTCGAGTGCACGTGCTGCATGACCGCACTGATGCGCTCAAGGCCCATGCCGGTATCCACCGACGGCGCTGGCAGCGGGTGCAGGACACCGTCAGCCGTGCGGTTGAACTGCATGAAGACGTTGTTCCAGATCTCGATGTAACGGTCGCCGTCTTCTTCCGGGGAGCCGGGTGGGCCGCCCCAGATATCAGCGCCGTGGTCATAGAAGATCTCGGTGCACGGGCCGCACGGGCCGGTATCGCCCATGGTCCAGAAGTTGTCGGAGGCGTACGGGGCGCCTTTGTTGTCACCGATGCGCACCATGCGCTCGGCCGGCACGCCGACTTCTTTGGTCCAGATGTCGTAGGCTTCGTCGTCGCTGGCGTAAACGGTGACCCAGAGCTTTTCCTTGGGCAGGTTCAGCCACTTGTCGGACGTCAGGAAGTTCCAGGCGAAGGTGATCGCATCGCGCTTGAAGTAGTCGCCGAAGCTGAAGTTGCCCAACATTTCAAAGAAGGTGTGGTGACGCGCGGTGTAGCCGACGTTTTCCAGGTCGTTGTGCTTGCCGCCGGCGCGCACGCACTTCTGGCTGCTGACCGCACGGGTGTAGGCGCGCTTCTCTGCACCGAGGAAGCAGTCCTTGAACTGGTTCATGCCTGCGTTGGTGAACAGCAGGGTCGGGTCGTTGTTCGGGATCAGCGAACTGGAGGCGACTCGGGTATGGCCTTGCTCTTCGAAGAAGCGAAGGAAGGCTTCACGGATTTCTGCGCTTTTCATAGGTTCTTCCACGGAAACGGCGGCCCTTGGGGGCAAACGCGTCGACGAAACGACGGCAAAGGGCCGCATTATATCGGTCCTGCAATCTCGGTGCAGTGTGTTTATGCGATAGAAAGCGTCGATTGGACGGCTTTTCAGCTCAAGCAAACGAAAAATACATGACCGGATGCTAAAGGCAGGCTTTTGCCGCTGGCAAGCCAATTACCGCCCAAGGGAAGGGAAAATGGAACAGGCGGTTAATTAAATACTTTTAACGGATGCGCTGGGATCCAATGCTGACCGTTCTGACCCTATCGCCGGCAAGCCGGCAATAGGCCTCAGCAATTCATCCCAGCCGTTGCCCCGAGTCCGGGACGATGAGAATCCCGGCGCGCAGCCCGTTCTTGACCTTGGGGTTGGGGAAGATGATCCGCGCGCCCTCCTCCTCGACCACCCAGCGCATTTCCGCCAGGTCCTCGGCCAGCAGGTAACCCTTGCTCAGCTCGGAGAAGTTCTCGATGTCCGCCGGTAGGTGCAGGCGGAAGCCCTCGCTGTGCTTGATGATCTCGCGGGCTACGCTGAAGAGTTGCAAACCGTCCAGCGAGCCTTCGGTCTCGGGCTCGGCACCTTCGATAATCTGGATCAGACGCTCTTCCAGCTTGTCGAGATTGACCTGCTCGTTCTGCCCGAATGGCCGCGCCTTGCCAAGCTCCAGGGTGAATGCCTCGGCGTCGAGCTGCTCATAGGTGAAGGCACTGAAGGTGATCGACGACTTGCTTTGCAGCAGCACCGCCTCCATGCCGGCGGCCGCCAGGCGCGCCAGCTCGCGCCGGGAATGCTGGCGCCCCTCTTTGTAAGGGTACAGGGCGAACTGCTCGATCTTGGAACCGCGGATGGCGGTATGCAGGTCGTAATGCAGGCGGGTGCGCTCAGGCTTGCTGAAGAAAACCCGGGCAAACTGCTCCAGCTCGGCGGCACGCAGCGCCTCGAAACCACTGGAGAGTTCGTGGCGGCCATTGAACAGGCGGTTGATGTCCTGCTCGATGAAGCGCTCGCCCTTGCGGATGGCTGCCGGGTTGCCGAACAGGAACAGCACCCGAGCACGCGGCTTGATCTTGCCATTGGCAACGCCATGCAGCAGCCGTTCGAGCAGTTCGATCGGCGCGGTTTCATTGCCATGAATACCCGCCGACAGCAGCAGGTCCAACCCACAATCGTCGACTTCCGGAGGGCGCACTTCCAGCGCGCCCTCCCCCAGCCAGCGCAAACGCACGCCCTTGGTTGTCACTTGGGTCTTCTCGGCCGGCTCGTGATCGGTCAGGGTCAGCTCAAGCAATTTGCCAAGGGCGAGCATAGGCGCTTCCTTAGTGGTGGTGGCCGCAATCGGGGCCATGGACGTGATCATCGCCTTCATCACCGACGTCTGCCGGCTCCATCTCCAACTGCAGGCTGACCAGGTTGGTGGCCATCGGGCGCAGCAGCAGATTGGCAAACTCGGCGTCGTTCTCGTCGACGTCGACGCCAATCAGCAACTGGCCACGGCCGTCTTGCTGAATCCACACTTCCTTGCCTTGCCACACCACGGCAAAACGGGTGCAGGAGGTTTCCAGCTGGGTGCCGTCTTCATCTTCAAGGATCAGGCGCAGGGCGTCGGTCATTACAAACTCTCTCTTCAAGGTTGGCGTTGGAACGGATAGACCGAACCCAACTTCAGGATCTGGGTCAACTCATCCAGTGCCGTACGGCATTCGACCAGCAACTGCGGGTCGGCAAGGTCCGCCTCGCCGAGGCGGTCGCGGTAGTGCTTGTCGACCCACTGCAGCAGCGTGTCGTACAGCGGGGCGGTCATGATAACGCCTGGATTGACCACCGCCAGTTCCGATTCCTTCAGTGCCACGCGCAAGCGCAGGCACGCCGGCCCACCGCCGTTCTGCATGCTCTGCTTGAGGTCGAACACCTTGACCTCCTGCACCGCGCCGCCCTGGCTGGCCAACTGCTGCAGGTAGGCCCAGACGCGCTCGTTGTTGCGGCACTCCTCCGGCACCACCAGCAGCATCGAGCCGTCTTCACGGCTGAGCAGCTGGCTGTTGAACAGGTAGGACCGTACCGCGTCCTCAACCGCAACCTTAGCCCGTGGCACCCGGATGGCCTGGAAGTTGCCGCCCTTGCTGGCCAGTTTAGCTTGCAGTTGGCCAAGCACCGCGTCGGTCTCAAGGAAGGCATCTTCGTGGTAGAACAGCACCTCGCCGTTACCCACCGCAATCACATCGTTGTGGAACACCCCCTGGTCGATTACCGCCGGGTTCTGTTGAGCGTAGACCACACCGTCGTCACTCAGGCCGTGCAGCCGCGCTACCGCCTGGGAAGCCTCGAGGGTCTGACGTGCCGGGTACTTCTGCGGCGCCGGGTAGCGGCTGTCGAATGCACTGCGCCCATAGACGAAGAACTCGACACCAGCTTCGCCATAGCTGCGGCAGAAGCGCGTGTGGTTGGCCGCGCCTTCATCGCCGAACTGTGCCACGGCAGGCAGTGCCGGGTGGTGGGCAAAGTGTCTGTCGTTGTCGAACATGGCGGCCAGCACACGGCTGGTGGTCGGGTGCTCGATGCTGCGGTGGTACTTGCAGTTCAGGTTGGCAGCGGTGAAGTGCACTCGGCCATCGGCGGTGTCGGCGCTGGGGCTGACAGTGGCGGCATTGGCCACCCACATGCTCGACGCCGAGCAGCTGGCGACCAGCAGCGGCATGGCTTCTTTGGCGGCGCGCTGGATCACCTCGGCATCACTGCCACTGAAGCCCAGGCGGCGCAACGCGGCCACGTCCGGGCGTTCCTGTGGCGCCAGCACGCCTTGCTTGAAGCCCATGTCAGCCAACGCTTTCATCTTTGCCAGGCCCTGGCGCGCCGCTTCACGGGGGCTTGAGCCCTGCTGGCTATTGCTCTGCGAAGCCACGTTACCGTAGGAAAGGCCGCCGTAGTTGTGGGTAGGCCCCACCAGGCCATCAAAATTCACTTCATAGGATTTCATCGGCTAGGCTCCGTGACCTGTTGTTATAGGGTGACGCCCGGCGTCAGGGTCGCCGGCAAGGCAAGGCTGGCGGTCTCCAGCGAAGCCACGGGGTAAGCGCAGTAATCGGCCGCGTAATAGGCGCTGGCGCGATGGTTGCCACTGGCGCCAACGCCACCGAACGGCGCACTGCTGGCAGCGCCGGTCAATTGCTTGTTCCAGTTGACGATGCCGGCGCGGCTGCGCAGCCAGAAGTACTGGTAACGAGCACGGGAATCGGACAACAGCCCGGCGGCAAGGCCGTACTGGGTGTTGTTGGCCTCATCGATGGCGGCATCGAAGTCCGTATAACGGATCACCTGCAGCAGCGGGCCAAAGAACTCTTCGTCGGGGCGCTCGGCCACGGCAGTGACATCGATGATGCCTGGGGTCAGCAAGGCGGCATTGGCCTGCGGCTGGGTCATTTGCAGCAGGCTGATGGCGCCTCTGCCAAGCAGTTCGGCCTGGGCAGCAACCAGTGCCTGCGCTGCCTGCAGCGAGATTACCGAGCCCATGAAGGGCGCCGGCTGCTGGTCGAAGGCACCGACCGTGATGGTCTTGCACACCTCGACCAGTCGCTCGAGCAGCGCATCGCCCCAGGCACCCTGCGGTACCAGCAAGCGCCGAGCGCACGTGCAGCGCTGGCCGGCAGAGATGAATGCCGACTGGATGACGGTGTAGACCGCCGCGTCGATATCCTTGACCTCGTCCACCACCAATGGGTTGTTGCCGCCCATTTCCAGGGCCAGAATCTTGTCTGGCCGCCCGGCAAACTGCTGGTGCAACAAGTTGCCAGTACGGCTGGAGCCGGTGAAGAACAGGCCATCGATACCCGGGTTGGCAGCAAGAGCCACGCCCGTTTCCCGCGCGCCCTGGACCAGGTTGAGCACACCGGCAGGCAGGCCTGCAGCAATCCAGCAGTTGACCGTCAACTCAGCGACCTTGGGGGTCAGTTCGCTGGGCTTGAACACCACGCAATTACCTGCCAGCAGCGCCGGCACGATATGGCCATTGGGCAAGTGGCCGGGGAAGTTGTACGGCCCGAACACGGCGACCACGCCGTGGGGCTTGTGCCGCAGCACTGCGGTGGCATCGGCCAGCGGGCCGCTCTTTTCGCCGGTGCGCTCACGGTAGCTCTGCACCGAGATCGCTACCTTGTTGACCATGCTGGTGACTTCGGTGACCGATTCCCACAGCGGCTTGCCGGTTTCCTCACCGATGCAGTAGGCCAGCGCCTCGGAATGCGTCTTGAGCTGCTCGGCAAACTTCTCCAGCACATCGATGCGCGCTTCCAGGCTCAGTTGCGCCCATGCCGGGAAGGCCTGGCGAGCGGCCTGCACGGCAGCGTCTACCTGGCTTGCGTCAGCGCCCTGCCCTTGCCAGATAACCGCCTGGGTCACCGGGTTGAGCGATTGCAGGGCTTCACCCCGGCCAGCCTGCCAGTTGCCGGCGATGTAATGCGTGGTCATTTACTGGGCCTCCCGGGCTGCTGACAGCGGCACTGCGCGCACGTTGTCGCCAGCGCCCATGCGCAGGCGCTTGGCGGTCAGCGGGTCGACCACCAGGGTGCCAGCGGCCAGGCGCGCGGGCGCGGCGGTGATGCGGCAGTCATCGCGCTTGCGGTTGTGGATGATGTAAGGGGTGGCGTCATCGCCCGGCGTGCCCACGGCCAGCACCAAGGTCTGGCTTTCGCGCACCGCACGAATCTTCGAGGTTTCGCATTCGATAGCCGGGCCAGCGTCGAAGATGTCGACATAGCCCTGGTAGTTGAAACCTTCCTGCTTGAGCATGGCCAGCGCAGGCTCGGTATCGGTGTGCACCCGGCCGATGACGTTGCGCGCTGCTTCCGACAAAAAGCAGGTGTACAGCGGGAACTTGGGCATCAGCTCGGCGATGAACGACTTGTTGCCCACGCCGGTGAGGTAGTCGGCCTGGCTGAATTCCATCTTGAAGAAGTGCCGACCCAGGCTTTCCCAGAACGGCGAGCGGCCATGCTCGTCGGACATGCCGCGCATCTCGGCGATGATCTTGTTGCCGAACAGCTCGGGGAACTCGGCGATGAACAGCATGCGCGCCCGCGACAGCAAGCGGCCGTTGATCCCGGAGCGATAGTCACTGCGCAGGAACAACGAGCACAGCTCGGAGTTGCCCGTCAGGTCGTTGGCCAGGAACAAGGTCGGAATCTCGCGGTAGATGTTCAGCTCCTGCGAGGCACTGACGGTCAGGCCGACCCGGTAGTTGTACCAGGGCTCGCGCAGGCCGACGGCACCGGCGATGGCGCTGATGCCGACCACCAGGCCTTCATCGTTTTCCAGCACGAACAGGTAGTCGGTGTCGCCACGCTCGGCTTCGCCACGGAAGCTCTTTTCGGCCCAGCCAACGCGATGCCCGAGGCGCTCCTCATTGGCCGGCAAGGTGGTCAGCCCGGTGGTACCGGTGCTGCGTGCCAATTCGATCAGCGCAGGTAAATCGCTGCTGCGTACAGGACGAACGATCATGCTATCTCCTTGAGCGGCAGCTGCGGCCACCGCAAAACTCTCTGTTCCCAGGCTTCAGACCGCGACCAGGCGCACGCTGGCGCCCTCGCCCACACCCAACGCTTCCGCGGCCTGCGCACCGAGGCTGACCGGCTTGCCCGGCACCCAGTCCAGCTCCAGCAGCACGGCGCGGTAATCCTGCAGCTGGCCGTTGCACACCAGGTACGGGCGGCCACCCCTGGCCGGTGCCTCTTCCAGCCTGACCGGCACCACACGGCTCTGGGCGATCGAGCGGATGCCCGAAGCACGCGCATGCAGGGTGGGGCCACCGTCGAAGATGTCGATGTAATGTTCGGTCTCGAAGCCTTCGCGCATGAGGATGTCGAAGGTGATCTGCGCACGCGGATGCACCTGGCCCATGGCTTCCTGCGCGGCGTCCGGCAGCAGGGGCACGTAGATCGGGTAATGCGGCATCAGCTCGGCGAGGAAGGTACGGCTTTTCAGGCCGCACAGGCGCTCTGCGTGGGCGTAGTTGAGGTCGAAGAAGTTGCGCCCGATGGCATCCCAGAACGGCGACTCGCCTTGCTCGTCGCTATAGCCGACGATCTCGGTGACCATCGAATCGGCAAAGCGCTCCGGGTGCGCCGCCATGAACAGCAAGCGACCGCGCGAATTGAGCTCGGCCCAGCCACTGTTGACCAGTTCGGGCAGCACATAGAAGCTGGTCAGCAGGCTGTTGCCGGTGAGGTCGTGGCACAGCGACAGTACGTGGATCTTGTTGTGAATCTTCAGCTCGCGCGAAGCGTGCACGAAGGTTTCGTTACGGAAACTGTAAAACGGCTCGGAATAGCCGGCCGAGGCAACGATGGCCGAGCAACCGGCAAGCTTGCCGGTCTCGCTGTCTTCAAGGACGAAGAAGTAGCTCTCTTCACCGTTGAAGCTGACTTCGGCGGCGAACGACGTCTCCGAGGCGGCGATCTTATCGCCCAGGCGGGCAGCGTCGTCCGGCAGCGAGGTGACACCAACGGGGCTGTCTGCAGCCATGCGCTGCACTTCATTCAGATCAGCCATTTGCGCGGGGCGCATCACCAGCATGGTGTCACTCCTTTGGAAAAACTGGCCGTTCACGACGGCACGGAAAAACGGCGGGCGCGTGATTGAATCTGCAAGCACGCGCCGGCACTGGAATTCAGGTATCGCCGGCCCGTGCAGGGCCAGCGAAAGACCGCAGGCAAATCAACCCTGGGTCAGTTTGGCCACGGCGCGCTCGAAGCGGTCCAGGCCTTCATCGATGTCGGCATCTTCCACCACCAGGCTTGGCGCGAAGCGCACCACGTCCGGGCCAGCCTGCAGCACCATCACACCTTCCTTTTCGGCGGCGTTGAGGATGTCCTTGGCCTTGCCCTGCCAAGCCTCGTTGAGCACGCAGCCGATCAGCAGGCCGACGCCACGCACCTGGGTGAACAGGCTGTACTGCTGACCGATCTGTTCCAGACGAGCCTTGAAACGCGCGTGTTTGGCCTTGATGCCCGCCAGGGTTTGCGGGGTGTTGATCACGTCCAGCACAGCGCAGGCAACGGCGCAGCCCAGCGGGTTGCCGCCGTAGGTGGTGCCGTGGGTGCCGACGGCCAGGTGCTTGGCGATGTCGCTGGTGGTGAGCATGGCGCCGATCGGGAAGCCACCGCCCAGGCTCTTGGCGCTGGTCAGGATGTCCGGGGTCACGCCGTAGTGCTGGTAGGCGTACAGCGAACCGGTACGGCCGACACCCGTTTGCACTTCGTCGAAGATCAGCAGGGCGTTGTGCTCGTCACACAGCTTGCGCGCGCCTTCCAGGTACGCCTTGTCGGCCGGCACCACACCGCTTTCGCCCTGGATCGGCTCGATCACCACGGCGCAGGTCTTGTCGGAAATCTGTGCCTTCAGCGCTTCCAGGTCGTTGTATGGCACGTGGCTGATGCCGGTGATCTTCGGGCCGAAACCGTCGGAATACTTCGGCTGCCCACCGACGCTGACGGTGAACAGGGTGCGGCCGTGGAAGCTGTTCACGGTGGCGATGATTTCGTGCTTCTCGGGGCCGAAGCGGTCATGGGCAACGCGACGGGCCAGCTTGAAGGCGGCTTCGTTGGACTCGGCGCCGGAGTTGCAGAAGAACGCACGCTCGGCAAAGGTGGCGTCAACCAGCTTGTGCGCAAGGCGCAGGGCCGGCTCGTTGGTGAAGACATTGGAAACGTGCCAGAGGGTGTTGGCCTGGTCGGTCAGGGCCTTGACCAGTGCCGGGTGGCAGTGGCCCAGGGCGTTCACCGCGATGCCACCGGCAAAGTCGATGAGCTCGCGACCCGACTGGTCCCAGACGCGGGAACCCTCGCCTCGCACAGGAATGAAGGCCGCCGGAGAATAGTTGGGGACCATGACCTGGTCGAAATCGGCACGTTGCACCGGGGCTTGCTCAACGGACATCTGAGTCTCCTGAAGAGGAACGCTGGCCTGGATGTGGCGAGCGATGGGGGGATTGTAAGGACTGATCGGCGCCTGTCCTTGCGGCCAAGCGACAACTTGTTACAGCGCAAAACCCAGTTTCAGCCAGGCTTTCGGCAATGCGACAAACACTGTCGCAATCGCGCAGTGTAACGGTAGAGAAGGGATGGGTGAACGGGTGTTCACATTGAACTGGAGGGGCTGCGGGGTATAGGGCGATGATTTTGTGCTGCGGCCGCATCGAGCGCCGTGCGGGCGACGCTCGGTCTAATGGCCGCCACACAACTCAAGGCATGCCGCCAAGCTCGTCAGCCTTTTTCAGCCGGCGCCGAACTGAGCTCGAACGGGCTGCTGTTACGCCGCTGGTTACGATCCTCCCGCGGCGTCGCGCCAAAGAAGTTGCGGTAAGCACTGGAGAAATGCGGCCCGGAAGAGAACCCGCAGGACAAGCCGATCTGGATGATCGACTTGCTGGTCTGCATCAGCATCTGGCGTGCCTTGTTCAAGCGCAGCTCCAGGTAATACTGGCTCGGCACTCGATTGAGGTACTGCTTGAAGATGCGCTCCAGCTGCCGGCGCGAAACGCACACATGCTGGGCGATTTCGTCGGTGGTCAGTGGCTCTTCGATGTTGGCCTCCATCAGCAGCACCGCCTGGGTGAGCTTCGGGTGGCTGGAGCCCAGGCGATTCTGCAGCGGAATGCGCTGGCGTTCGCCACCCTCACGAATACGCTCGACCACCAGTTCCTCGGACACGGCACCGGCAAGCTCCGCACCGTGATCGCGCGCCAGCACCGCCAGCAGCAGGTCAGTCACGGTCATGCCGCCACACGCCGTCAGGCGGTCACGGTCCCAGTCGAACAGGTGGCTGGTGGCGATGACCTTGGGGAAACGCTCGGCAAAATCGTCCTGCCAACGCCAGTGCACCGCGGCGCGGTAGCCATCGAGCAGCCCGAGCATGGCCAGCGGGTACACACCGGCGGACAACCCGCCAATCATGCAGCCACTGCGGGCCAGCTGCTTGAGCGCTGTCGACAGCGTCGAACCCACCGCCTGTGGCGGTTCGTCGGCCAGCAGGAACAGCTTGTGACAGCCTTCCAGGCGACCATTCCATGGCTCGCCCGGCAGCCGCCAGGCACCCTCCTCGGCAGGCTCGGCCTGCAGGAAGGCCAGCTCGTAGACCACGTCTGGATGCACCCGCTGGGCCACCAGCAATACTTCCTCTGCCAGCGCCAACGTTAAAGGCTTGGTGCTTGGCCAGATGAGAAAACCGATTCGCTGGGTGGTCATAGGGTACGGTCCGAAACCTGAGGTCGTTCGAGTCTGTGGCGCCGGGTCAGGCTGCGCTCGCTGCGCAGCATGCCCTATTCTGGTGCAAAGGTGCAGCCTTTACTTCAGGCTGCCGGAGAGAAACTGCTTGAGTCGCTCGGATTGCGGGTTGGCCAGCACTTCGCGAGGGCAGCCGGTTTCTTCGACCAGGCCTTTGTGCAGGAACACCAGCTGGTTGGACACCTCGCGGGCAAAACCCATCTCGTGGGTCACCACTACCATGGTCCGGCCTTCCTGGGCCAAGGCCTGCATGACCTTGAGCACATCCCCCACCAGCTCCGGGTCGAGCGCCGAGGTAGGCTCGTCGAACAGCATAACCTCAGGCTCCACGGCCAGCGCCCGCGCAATTGCCACACGCTGTTGCTCACCGCCGGACATGTGGCCGGGGAAGGCGTCCTTGCGATGCGCCACGCCCACTTTGGCCAGGTAATGCTCGGCTTTTTCCAGGGCCTCCTTCTTGCTCACGCCCAGCACGTGCACCGGTGCTTCGATGACGTTCTCCAGCGCGGTCATGTGTGACCACAGGTTGAAGTGCTGGAACACCATCGACAGGCGCGAGCGCATGCGCTGCAGCTGACGGGAATCGGCAGCCTTGAGCGCGCCGTCCTTGCCGGCGACCAGCTTCAGCTCTTCGTTGTTGAGCAGGATCTTGCCGGCGTGCGGCTGCTCGAGCAGGTTGATGCAGCGCAGGAAGGTCGACTTGCCCGAACCGCTGGAGCCGATGATGCTGATCACATCGCCTGCCTTGGCCGCCAGGGAAACACCCTTGAGCACTTCATGGCTGCCATAGCGCTTGTGCAGGTCTTGGACTTCGAGTTTGTACATGCTGTCGGTTCTCACAGAGCGTTCAGTGCTTGCGCGGCGCCAGGTAGCCGAGCCAACGGCGTTCGGCCATCTTGAACAGGCGCACCAGGATGAAGGTCAGGCACAGGTAGAACACGCCCGCCGTGATGTAGGCCTCGAAAGGCAGGTAGTACTGGGCATTGACCGTGCGTGCGGCACCGGTGATGTCGATCAGGGTCACGATCGACGCCAGGCTGGTGGTCTGCAGCATCATGATCACTTCGTTGCTGTACTGCGGCAATGCCCGGCGCAGGGCCGACGGCAGCAGGATACGGCGGTACATCTTCATGCGCGACATGCCCATGGCCTTGGCCGCCTCGATCTCGCCATGGGGCGTGGCCTTGAGGCTACCGGCGATGATTTCGGCGGTATAGGCGCTGGTGTTGACACCAAAGGCCAGGCAAGCACAGAACGTGGCACTGGACAGCAATGGCCAGAACACACTTTCACGCACCGCCTCGAACTGCGCCAGGCCGTAGTAGATCAGAAACAGCTGCACCAGCATCGGGGTGCCGCGGATCACGTAGGTGTAGAGCCAGGCCGTGAGGTTGACCACCGGCTGCTTCGACACGCGCATCAGCCCCAACGGCACAGCCGCCAGCAGGCCGAAGAACAGCGATATCGCCAGCAACTTCAGGGTGGTCAGCAGGCCCCCCAGGTACAGCGGCATGGCCTCCCAGATGACGTTGTAATCGAAAATCATAGCTCAGCCACCTTGACGCCCACCGAGTAGCGCTTCTCGAGATACTTCAGTGCCAGCAGCGAGACACTGGTGAGCACCAGGTACAACGCCGCCACCGCCAGGAAGAAGGTAAAGGGTTCGCGGGTGGCGTCTGCCGCCTGCTTGGCCTTGAACATCATGTCCTGCAAACCGACCACCGAAATCAGCGCGGTAGCCTTGGTCAATACCAGCCAGTTGTTGGTGAAACCCGGAATCGCCAGGCGAACCATTTGCGGCACCTGGATGCGGAAGAACACTTGCCGCCCGCTCATGCCGTAGGCCGCGCCCGCTTCGGCCTGGCCCTTGGGGATACCGAGGAAGGCCCCGCGGAAGGTTTCCGACAGGTAGGCACCAAAAATGAAGCCCAGCGTACCGATACCGGCAATCAACGGGTTCAGGTCGATGTAATCGTCATAGCCAACCAGCGGCCCCAGACGGTTGATGATGTCCTGCCCGCCGTAGAAGATCAGCAGGATCAGCACCAGGTCCGGAATACCACGGATCACCGTGGCGTACATATCGCCCAACCAGGCCAGCCAGCGCACCGGCGACAAGCGCAGCGCCACGCCAATCAGGCCGAGCACGATGGCCAGGGCCATCGACGACAGGGCGAGCTGCAGCGTCAGCCACGCCCCGTCGAGGATGACTGCCCCGTAGCCTTTCAACATGATGAGGTCCTCGACCTAAAGAATGAAAAATGGTGCAAACCTCAGAGCCTCTGCTGTTTGCACCATTGCACAGGTGAAACTCGACGTCTTAGTTCGAGTCTGGACCGTAGATGTCAAAGTTGAAGTACTTGGCTTCAATTTGCTTGTACTTGCCGTTGGCGCGGATGGCGTCGATGGCGGCGTTGATGCGGTCGACGTTGGCCTTGTCACCCTTGCGCACGGCGATACCGATGCCGTCACCAAAGTACTTGGCGTCGGTGAATGCCGGGCCAACGAAGGCAAAGCCCTTGCCGGCGTCGGTTTTCAGGAAGCCGTCTTCCAGCAGGGTGGCATCGGCCACGGTGCCGTCGAGGCGGCCAGCGGCGACGTCGAGGTAGATTTCGTTCTGGGTGCCGTAAGGAACCACGGTGGCACCTTTGGCGCCCAGCACTTCCTTGGCGAAGCGGTCGTGGATCGAGCCGCGCTGCACGCCGATCTTCTTGCCTTTGAGTTCATCCAGGCTGTCGCTGACGGCAGTGCCGTCCTTCATCACCAGGCGCGCCGGGGTCAGGTAATAGCGCTTGGTGAAATCGACCGATTTCTTGCGGTCGTCGGTGATCGACATGGACGACAGGATGGCGTCGATCTTGCGCACTTTCAGTGCCGGGATCAGGCCATCGAATTCCTGCTCGACCCAGGTGCACTTGGCTTTCATCTCTTCACACAGGGCATTGCCGATGTCGTAGTCGAAACCGGCGATGCTGCCGTCAGGCTGCTTGAAAGCGAAGGGTGGGTAGGCCGCCTCGATACCGATTTTCAACGGTTTTTCATCGGCCTGCGACACCAGGGAAAACACGGAAAGCGCCAGGGCGCCAAGCAGTGCGAGCTTCTTCATCAGGTAACTCCATCGGTACGGGGCAATACAAGGCAGGGGTAACAACTGCCCGATATGCGAATGGGTACAACGCGAGCCGCGCAGGGTTCGACCAAGGTCGCAGACCACGAGCGAGTGAGTGGCATTTTAACGACAGCCCGGTAGTCGATATTTCTTCAAAGCGACAACTACTTACAGAAGCGCTTGAAACCGCAGCGGGCGAGGTTGACAGCCTTTGCAAGATATGCAAGAGCGCAAGAAATAGAACCCATAGGACTAGCAATTACTGGGCCTATTATTGGCAAAGCCTTGAGTTACGGCAAGTGCAGCGTGCCGGGTTGCACACATTGACGCGAAAAACGCACCGAAAACACACCTTGCTGTTTCCCGGCGCCCCGTTTCCGTGCAAAGGCGGTGACAGAGGGGGTAACGATGAATGTCGGGTAACAGTAAAGCAAAAACCCCGCCGGTTGCGCGGCGGGGTTTACTCAGGCCTGGATTGGCGCAGGCAAACTTACGCCGTCGCCAGGTTCATCGCCTTGTGGGTATCGATCAGGTGCTGCACCACACCAGGGTCGGCCAGGGTCGAGATGTCACCCAGTGCGTCGTACTCCGCGGTAGCGATCTTGCGCAGGATCCGCCGCATGATCTTGCCCGAGCGGGTTTTCGGCAACCCAGGCGCCCACTGGATCACATCCGGCGAGGCGATCGGGCCAATCTCCTTGCGCACCCAGTTCTTCAGCTCCATGCGCAGCTGCTCGCTCGACTCGACGCCGGCATTGAGGGTGACATACACGTAGATGCCCTGGCCCTTGATGTCGTGCGGTACGCCCACCACAGCGGCCTCGGCCACCTTGGCATGGGCGACCATGGCGCTTTCGATCTCGGCGGTACCCATACGGTGGCCGGAGACGTTGAGCACGTCATCCACGCGCCCGGTGATCCAGTAGTAGCCATCCTCGTCGCGACGCGCACCGTCACCGGTGAAATACATGCCGCGGAAGGTCTTGAAGTAGGTATCGACGAAGCGGTCGTGGTCGCCATACAGCGAGCGCGACTGGCCCGGCCAGGAGTCGAGGATCACCAGGTTGCCCTCGGCGGCACCCTCGATCAGGTTACCCAGGTTGTCCACCAGCGCCGGCACCACACCGAAGAACGGGCGGGTCGCAGAACCCGGCTTGAGGCCGGTGGCGCCCGGCAGCGGGCTGATCAGGATGCCGCCGGTCTCGGTCTGCCACCAGGTGTCGACGATCGGGCAACGCTCCTTGCCGACGGTCTTGTAGTACCAGTTCCAGGCTTCAGGGTTGATCGGCTCGCCCACCGAGCCCAGCAGGCGCAGGCTGGAACCGTCAGCGCCTTCGACGGCAGCTTGGCCCTCGGCCATCATCGCGCGGATGGCGGTCGGGGCGGTGTAGAGGATGTTGACCTTGTGCTTGTCGACGATCTTTGACACGCGCGTGATGTCCGGGTAGTTCGGCACGCCTTCGAACAGCAACGTGGTCGCGCCGTTGGCCAGCGGGCCGTAGACGATGTAGCTGTGGCCGGTGACCCAGCCGACGTCGGCGGTGCACCAGTAGACCTCACCCGGGCGGTAGTCGAACACCCGCTCATGGGTCAGCGCGGCATATACCAGGTAGCCGCCCGTGGTGTGCAGCACGCCCTTGGGCTTGCCGGTGGAGCCAGAGGTGTAAAGGATGAACAGCGGCTCTTCGGCGCCCATTTCCTTCGGCGCGCAGTGGCTCGAGGCAACCTTCATCAGGTCTTCGTACCAGATGTCGCGGTGTTGGTGCCAGGCGATGTCGCCACCGGTGCGCTTGCACACGATGATCTTCTGCACACTGCTGGTTTCAGGGTTGGTCAGCGCCAGGTCGACGTTGGCCTTGAGCGGGGTACGACGGCCACCGCGCACGCCTTCGTCGGCCGTGATCACCACCTTGGACTTGCAGTCGATGATGCGCCCGGCCAGGGCTTCCGGCGAGAAGCCGCCGAACACCACCGAGTGGATGGCACCAATGCGCGCGCAGGCCAGCATTGCCACCACGGCTTCGGGGATCATCGGCATGTAGATGGTCACCACATCACCGCGGTGCACATCCTGGCCACGCAGGGCGTTGGCGAACTTGCAGACCTGCTCGTGCAGTTCGCGGTAGGTGATGTTGCGGTGTTCGGAAGGGTCGTCGCCTTCCCAGATGATTGCCAGCTGGTCGCCGCGCTCTTCGAGGTGACGGTCCAGGCAGTTGGAAGAAACGTTCAGAGTGCCGTCGGCAAACCATTTGATATCGACATGATGGTCGTCGAAGGAGGTCTGCTTGACCTTGGTGAATGGCTTGATCCAGTCAAGACGCTGGGCCTGCTCGCGCCAGAAGCCGTCCGGGTTGATCACCGATTGCTGGTACATGGCCTTGTAGGTGGCCTCGTCGGTCAGGGTAGTGGCCGCAACCTCGGGACGAACGGGATACAGTGGAGCCGCACTCATCTGTGTTACCTCGGTGTAATAGTTGTTTTTGTATGGAATCGTTTGTAACTGTACCAGAGCGGCAAAAGCCATTCAGGCGGCGATGGCTTGCCGGGCTGCCTGCCCCGGCTTGATTCCTAATGCCGCAAACGTTTGCGGATCAATATCGATCCAGCATGCGACCACCAGACGTCCGTCCACCTGCTTCGGCGGGCCTGCGCGGTGCGCGTGTATGCCGATCCGGCGGAACAGCCGCTCCATGCTCGCGAACGTCACGCCGATCAGCTGCCGCGCGCCGAGCTGCGCCGCGCATTCGACCACGGCCGCGAGCATCGGCCGCACGGCCCACTCGGCATTGCCCGACCCGCCTTCGTCGTCGGTCGCCGCGAACCTGGACAGCTCCCAGACGGCCGCCGATTGCGGCAGCGGCATGTCTGCGGCGATCAGGTCGGCGAACAGCGACTGCAGCAGATACGGGCGCGTCGTGGGCAGCAGGCGCGCACATCCGCACACGTCGCCGCCGGCATTTCGCGCGAACACGTACACGGTATCGTCGCGATCGAACTGGTCGCGCTCGAAGCTTTCGTTCGCCGACGGGAGCTCCCAACCGAGTTGTTCGACGAACACGCGGCGCCGGTAGCGCCCGAGATCCGCTGCAAGTTCGTGTGGTAACCGCCCTTCTTCGTGAACGAAGGTCCGCATACGACGATGGTAGTAACGCGACGGGATGCGGCTGCGCCAATTCGCGCGGAAGGCTCTAGGCCGCAGCGGGCGGCCTGATGCGTGGGCAAAGGAGAGGGTTTTGCCGGGGGATTGTTACCGATTCTGTCAAAAGGCGAAAAAACTTTATCAAAACGCCATCTGTTTCCCTTAATTACCGAGGCATAAGATTCACCTCGCCAGCAACGGCAAGGCGATTAACAACTGGTAACAGTAACAGCCCCCACGAAGGCAATCCGTTAATCCCCCTCTAATCCGATAGTTGAAAACTTGGCTGTATTCGCGGCGCCACAAGCGCCGCGTGCCCCCTCACGACCTTAGACAGGTAAATAGAAAATGAAAGCTTTACTGGTATTGGTACTTGGCGGTCTTTGCAGCGCGGCGATGGCCGGCGAAGCAAACGATGTCGAGCAGATTCCGGTTGAACAGTACAGTTACTCGCAGCACCTGGACATCGCTCGCGTCATCTCCATGAGCGAAGTGCCGAATGTCTGTGAAGTAGTGCCTGCCCGCATGACCTACGAGGACTCCAACGGCCAGAAGCACATTCTCGAATACCGCGTGATGGGCAACGGCTGCTCCAACGGCTGATGCCTGTGAGTTGGGGGCCCAAAGGGCCCCTTCGCTCGTAACTTGTTTAAAGCATCATTCGTTCATTCACTCGACTTGCCCAGCGAATAATCACGCAACTTGTTGGCAATAGTCGTATGCGATACACCCAATCGCTTACCCAATGCGCGACTACTTGTGTATTCGCCCAGCAAACTCTCCAACACCGCTTTCTCGAACCGCCCGACAATCTCCGAAAGATCACCGTCCAGGGAAAACTCGCCCAACGGTTGGCGCACACCATAATCTGGCAAGCGGATATGCTCGCTCTTCACCACCCCGCCTTCGCACAGTGATACCGCCTGGAACAATACGTTTTCCAGTTGCCGTACATTGCCCGGCCAGTGGTACTGGGCAAGCTTGTCCATCGCCGCCGGCGCCAGGCGCGGCAGGGCGCAACCGATCTGCCGGCTGGCCTGGTCGAGAAAATGCTGCACCAGCCCTTCCAGGCCATCCATGCACTCGCGAAGCGGCGGGATGTGCAGCGACAGCACATTGAGCCGGTGATAGAGGTCCTGGCGGAACTCGCCACGGGCACACAGCTCGGACAGGTCCACCTGGGTCGCACAGATCACCCGTACATCCAGGTACACCTCTTCATCACTGCCGACACGGCGGAAGCAACCATCCTGCAGAAAGCGCAGCAGTTTCACCTGCAAGCGCGGGCTCATCTCCCCTACCCCATCGAGGAACAGCGTGCCGCCAGCCGTCAGCTCCAGAAGCCCCAGCTTGCCTTCGGCGCGCGCGCCCTCGAATGCACCCGGCCCGTAACCGAACAGTTCGGTTTCAGCCATGGATTCCGGCAGGCCGGCACAGTTCAGCGCCATCAACGGTGCCTGGCCACGCGGGCTGGCCAGGTGGCAGGCGCGCGCCAGCAACTCCTTGCCGGTGCCAGTTTCGCCCTCGATGAGCAACGGTGCGTCCAGTGGCGCCATGCGCCGCGCTTCACGCACCACCGCCGCCATCACCCGCGAGCTCTGAAAAATGCTGTCGAAGCCGCGCAACTCCTGCTTGCGCACGTTGTAGATGCGCTCGCCGATGCGGTCGGCGCGATGCAGGGTCAACACCGCACCCGCCAGCGCCTCGCTGTCATCGTGCTCTGATTGCAACGGCGCGATGTCAGCCAGGAACACGTCGCCCTTGACCTTGACCCGCAGGCCGTTGATTCTCGACTGATTGGCCCGCACCAGCTCCGGCAGGTCGAAGTCCTCGACATAGCGCGCCAAGGGCATGCCCGGCACTTCGTCAACCCGCACCCCGAGCAACTGCGCGGCGGTACGGTTGGCGGCAACGATGCTGCCGCCCATGTCCACCGACAACACCGGAAAATCCAGCGCCCCCAGCAGCGCGTTGAGTTCCATGTGCCGCCGCTCGCTGGGCATAAGCCCAACGCGCTTGACGCCAAACACCCCGGCGATTGCCTCGAACTTCGGCCGCAAGGCCTGGAACTGCAGGTTGATCAGATTCGGGCAATGCAGGTAGATGGCATTGCCGTGGTCGCCCCCCACCTCGCCACGCAGCACGTTGATGCCGTATTCCACCAACAGGTTGAGGATGTCGCGAAGGATGCCGATGCGGTTCTGGCAATGCACTTTGATACGCATGGGAGCTCTCGAAGCGGCGAAGTTTTTCAACTGCGCACGGAAAAGTCGTAAAGAAAAGCTGACAAATTCTGCCATTGTGCCAGCCCAATGAGCCGAATTTTCCGCGATGCGCGGTATTTTGTAAAATTATCGTTACGAATTACCTTGTACAGCCTGGGCAAGGGGGCACCGATCACCCGTGCAATTGGGCGGATGAAGGGATATTCCTAGGGTATGTCGTGGACATAACAAGAAAGCCTTCACCAGGAGAGCCACATGAAACAGACGCAGTACGTGGCACGCGAGCCCGATGCGCATGGTTTTATCGACTACCCGCAGCAAGAGCATGCGGTGTGGAACACGTTGATCACCCGTCAGCTCAAGGTCATCGAAGGCCGGGCGTGCCAGGAATACCTGGACGGCATCGATCAGCTCCAACTGCCCCACGATCGCATCCCGCAACTGGGCGAGATCAATAAGGTGCTGGGCGCCACCACCGGTTGGCAGGTTGCCCGGGTTCCGGCCCTTATCCCCTTCCAGACCTTCTTCGAACTGCTGGCCAGCAAGCGCTTCCCGGTGGCCACGTTCATCCGCACCGCAGAAGAGCTTGATTACCTGCAGGAACCGGACATCTTCCACGAGATCTTTGGCCACTGCCCACTGCTGACCAACCCCTGGTTCGCCGAATTCACCCACACCTATGGCAAGCTGGGCCTGGCCGCGACCAAGGAACAGCGGGTATACCTGGCGCGGCTGTACTGGATGACCATCGAGTTTGGCCTGATGGAGACCCCGCAAGGTCGCAAGATCTATGGCGGCGGCATCCTCTCCTCGCCGAAGGAAACCGTCTACAGCCTGTCGGGCGAGCCGGAGCACCAGGCCTTCGACCCGGTCGAAGCCATGCGCACCCCGTACCGCATCGACATTCTGCAGCCGGTGTATTTCGTGCTGCCGAACCTCAAGCGCCTGTTCGACCTGGCCCACGAAGACATCATGGGGATGGTCCAGCAGGCCATGCAGCTGGGGCTGCATGCGCCGAAGTTCCCACCCAAGGTCGCCGCCTGAACGGCCTTGCGACAACAACTCGAATCGGAAAATACCTCATGAATGCCTTGAACCAAGCCCACTGCGAAGCCTGCCGCGCCGATGCGCCGAAAGTCACTGACGACGAGCTGGCCGAGCTGATTCGCGAGATCCCGGACTGGAACATCGAAGTACGTGACGGCCACATGGAGCTGGAGCGCGTGTTCAAGTTCAAGAACTTCAAGCATGCCCTGGACTTCACCAACGCCGTGGGCGAAATCGCTGAAGCCGAAGGCCATCACCCAGGCCTGCTGACCGAGTGGGGCAAAGTCACCGTGACCTGGTGGAGCCACTCGATCAAAGGCCTGCACCGCAACGACTTCATCATGTGCGCGCGCACCGACAAGGTCGCCGAGACGGCTGAAGGCCGCAAGTAAAGCCTTTGAACAGGGCCGCTGTGCGCCAATGAACGGCGCACGGCGGCCCTGTTTTGTCTGCAGGAAATGTCCGGTATCCGCCCGCAAAACCGACAAGCGACCGGGAAAAAATACAAACTGTCATCCAGACTTGTGTATCCTGCCCCAGCTTTACGAAGCTCCAAACGCGCCTGGCGCAGACTTTTCACTCACACTTGCGAGGACGACGAGATGCACGAAATCCCGAATCTTCCCTTCCCAAGCCTGAACCCAGAAGAGCAAACCGTTGCCGCCCACTCCGAACCGACGCCTGCCGTCGAGGATGGCGACGATCAATCCAGCGCTGACCAGGAATAACCGCGCATCTCCCCGACTGTGTGAAAACGGCTGACCTGCGGGCCTCCGTCGTCATCGCGTTTTCACACCGTCCAGAACTTCTGCCACGTAGGCCCCCATGCCCGACTCACCGCGCCCCCTTGCGGTCACTCTGCAAGTCGTCTCCATTGTCCTGTTCACCTTCATCGGCTACCTGAACATCGGCATTCCCCTGGCCGTACTGCCCGGCTATGTCCACAACGACCTGGGCTTCAGCACCGTAATCGCCGGCCTGGTGATCAGCGTGCAGTACCTGGCCACTCTGCTCAGCCGCCCCACCGCCAGCCGCATCATCGACAACTTAGGCAGCAAGAAGGCGGTCATGTATGGCCTCGCCGGTTGCGGCCTGAGCGGCGTGTTCATGCTCGCGTGTGCGTTCCTCACCCATTTGCCGTGGTTGAGCCTGGCCTGTCTGCTGGTCGGCCGCCTGGTGCTGGGCAGCGCCGAAAGCCTGGTGGGTTCTGGCTCGATTGGCTGGGGCATTGGCCGGGTCGGCGCCGAGAACACGGCAAAAGTGATCTCCTGGAATGGCATCGCCAGCTATGGCGCGCTGGCCATCGGCGCCCCGCTGGGCGTGCTGATGGTCAAGCAGCTGGGGCTGTGGAGCATGGGGGTGAGCATCATTCTGCTGTGCATGCTCGGGCTCCTGCTGGCCTGGCCGAAACGCGCAGCGCCAATTGTCAGCGGCGTGCGCCTGCCTTTCATGCGGGTGCTGGGCAAGGTATTCCCGCACGGGTCCGGCCTGGCACTGGGCTCGATCGGCTTCGGCACCATCGCCACCTTCATCACCCTCTACTACGCCAGCCGTGCCTGGCCGAACGCGGCGCTGACCCTCAGCCTGTTCGGCGCCAGCTTCATCAGCGCGCGTTTGCTGTTCGGCAACCTGATCAACCGGATTGGCGGGTTTCGCGTGGCGATTGCTTGCCTGTTGGTGGAGACATTTGGCCTGCTGATGTTGTGGCTGGCGCCCAGCGCTGAACTGGCATTGGCGGGGGCGGCGCTCAGTGGTTTCGGCTTTTCGCTGGTGTTCCCGGCGTTGGGGGTAGAGGCTGTGAACCAGGTCTCCGCAGCCAACCGCGGGGCGGCGGTGGGAGCGTATTCGCTGTTCATCGATCTGTCGCTGGGGATTACCGGGCCGCTGGTGGGTGCGGTGGCGTCGGGGTTCGGGTTTGCTTCGATGTTCCTGTTCGCCGCGGCGGCTTCATGCTGCGGGCTGGTGTTGAGCTTGTACCTGTACAGGCAGGCGCGGCAGGGTCGCAAGCCGGTGCACGAAGCCTGAGCACTGCAGGGGTCTGGCGGCCCTATCGCCGGCAAGCCGGCTCCCACAAGTACAGTGCAGCCCGTGCATTCGGTGCAGTTCCTGTAGGAGCGGGCTTGCCCGCGATAGCGCCAACGCAGATCTATCGCTGGGCGTATTGCAAAACCACCTCCAGCGGGTGACGCAGCTGCCGCTCGGTCATGCGCTTGACCTGGCTGCGGCACGAATAGCCCGTCGCCAGTGCCTCACCTTGCTTGTCCAGCTTGGTTGCCCACGACTGCTCGAAAATGGTCCGCGAGGTGGCCTGGTTACGCGCCTCATGCCCGTAGGTACCGGACATGCCGCAACAGCCCGTGGCCTCGGTCACCAACTTCAGGCCCAGACGCGCGAACACCTGCTCCCACTGGCGGGTACTGGCAGGCACGTTGGTCTTCTCGGTGCAGTGCGCCATCAGCCGGAAGTTACCGGGGGCGGTCGGCGCCTGCTCGGGCAGCACATCCATCAGCCACTCTTGCGGCAGCAGCACATTCGGGCAGCCCGCAAGGCCCGGCACCTTCTGGTACTCCTGGCGGTAGACCAGGGTCATCGCCGGGTCCAGGCCCACCAGCGGCACGCCGCAGTCGGCCAGCGCCTTGAGCTGGGTAGCGTTGCGGATCGCCGCCTTGGCGAAGGCGCCAAGGAAGCCTTGCACGTGCAGCGGCTTGCCGTTGGCGCTGTAGGGCGCCAAAAACACGCGATGGCCAAGGCGGTGCGCCAGTTCGATGAACGCAGCCAGCAGCGACGTCTCGAAGTAACGGGTGAAAGCGTCCTGCACCAATACG
Source organism: Pseudomonas sp. LFS044 (assembly GCF_047978245.1). Lineage (NCBI taxonomy): Bacteria > Pseudomonadati > Pseudomonadota > Gammaproteobacteria > Pseudomonadales > Pseudomonadaceae > Pseudomonas > Pseudomonas sp. LFS044. Next base: position 92,276 of record NZ_JBFPFX010000007.1, on the reverse strand, counting down.
ATACTGCGCTCGCGCTGGGCCGGCGTCAGTTCACGCAGCGCCGGCACACTGGCCACGCCCACTCGGCAGCGGGTCAAGGTGGACTGGAAGTTGAAGCGGCTGATCAGCGGACTGTCGACCATGCCGACCTTGTCTGCCAGCAGCTTGCTCACCCACTTCGACCCCATCACCGCGTTGTACAGCCCCGGCGCATGGGCCAGGTACGGGATGGTGAACTCCAGTGAGCCAATCAGGTAATCGCGCATGGGGCGCTGGTAGCGCCCGTGGTACAGCTCGAGGAAGCGCGAGCGGAAGTCCGGTACGTTGACTTTGATAGGGCACTGGCCAGCGCACGACTTGCACGCCAGGCAGCCCGCCATGGCGTCGTAAACCTCGTGAGAGAAGTCTTCCTGGCCCAGGCTGCGTGCGCGATTGTTGCGCAGCCGCGCCGGTAGCCCACGCAACCAGGACACCTTGTTGCGCGCCGCCGCCAGCACGTCGATGTTCGCCTCACCTTGCAGGCGCAGCCATTCACGCATCAGCGAGGCACGGCCCTTGGGCGAGTGCTGGCGCTCGCGGGTGGCCTTCCACGACGGGCACATGGCGTCGTTGGGGTCGTAGTTGTAGCAGGCGCCGTTGCCGTTGCAATGCACGGCACTGCCGAAGTCTTGCCACACACGCTCGTCGATGGTGCGGTCGAGGTCGCCGCGCAGGGTCACGCCATCGACCTTGGTCAGGCCTTCGGCGCTGTCCGGCGGGGTGCAGATCTTGCCGGGGTTGAGCTGGTTGCGTGGGTCGAACGCGCCTTTCAGGCGCTGCAGCGCCGGGTACAACGCACCGAAGTATTCCGGCACGTATTCCGAGCGCAGGCCCTTGCCATGCTCGCCCCACAGCAGGCCGCCGTAGCGCTTGGTCAACGCCGCCACGGCATCGGAGATCGGCTTGACCAGGGCGGCCTGGGCCGGGTCTTTCATGTCCAGCGCGGGGCGCACGTGCAGCACGCCGGCATCGACGTGGCCGAACATGCCGTAGGCCAGGCCATAGCCATCGAGCAGCGCACGGAAGTCGGCGATGTAGTCGGCCAGTTGCTCCGGCGGCACCGCGGTATCTTCGACGAAGGGTTGCGGGCGCACTTCGCCCTCGACGTTGCCCAGCAGGCCCACCGAGCGTTTGCGCATGACGTAAACTCGGGTCACCGCCTCGGCGCCTTCGGCCAGGGTATGGCCAAGACGCTCGACGCTTGTGTCTGCCTGCAGGTGCTTGACGAACGCTTCGACGCGGGCATTCACCTCGGCCGGCTCGTCGCCACAGAACTCCACCAGGTTGATACCCAACGTCGGGCGCTCAGGGTCGGCCGGGAAGTACTCGGCGACGCTGTGCCAGACGATGTCCTTCATCGCCAGCATCAGCACCTTGGAGTCCACCGTCTCGATCGAAAGCGGCTTGTGTGCCATCAGTGCATTGGCATCCCGCAGCGCGTCCATGAAGCTTGTGTAGCGAACGTTGACCAGCACCGCGTACTTCGGAATCGGCAGCACGTTGAGCTTGGCCTCGACCACATAACCCAGCGAGCCTTCGGCGCCGCACAGCACGCTGTTGAGGTTGAAGCGGCCCTGCTCGTCGCGCAGGTGCGCCAGGTCGTAGCCGGTCAGGCAGCGGTTGAGCTTGGGAAAGGTGGTTTCGATCAGGTCGGCCTGGGTTTGCTGAATGTCACGGGCGGTACGGTACACCTCGCCCACTCGTCCAGGCGCGGCACAGGCCTGCTCCAGGGCTGCATCATCGATCGGCAGGCTGTGCAGGCGCTCGCCGCCGAGCAGCACGCTGTGCAGCTCCAGCACGTGGTCGCGGGTCTTGCCGTAGGTGCAGCTACCCTGGCCGCTGGCGTCGGTGTTGATCATGCCGCCCACGGTGGCGCGGTTGGAGGTGGACAACTCGGGGGCGAAGAACAGGCCATGCGGCTTGAGCGCGGCATTGAGCTGGTCCTTGACCACACCGGCCTGCACCCGCACCCAACGTTCCTCGACGTTGATTTCGAGGATGCTGTTCATGTGCCGCGAAAGGTCGACGATGATGCCGTCGGTCAACGACTGGCCGTTGGTGCCGGTGCCGCCACCGCGCGGGGTCAGCTTGACCTGCGCGAAGCGCGCCTCGCCCATCAGTGCGGCCACGCGCGCTACGTCATCGGCATCCAGCGGGAACACCGCCGCCTGGGGCAGGCGCTGGTAGATGGAGTTGTCGGTGGCCAGCACCGTACGGGTGCCATAGTCGGCACTGATCTGGCCACGGAAGCCGCTGCCTCGCAGGGCTTCCAGGAATTCGGGGTAGGTGGCGCTCGGCGCAACGGTCGGCAGCTGGGCGATCATCGAAGGATGGCCTCTTGATATGGGCTAATTCACGGAAATCCTGTCATCACGGCATGGGTCTAGACCAGCAGGGATGACGCATAGGCCAATGTTCCTGTAGTTTCGCTTCAGGGGCAAACGGATAATCCTGCCGCTATCAATGACTTTTATGAATGAATTACCGCCACCTCACCCCGTCCATGTCGCTGCTGCTGGCCTTCGAGGCCGCCGCTCGGCATGAAAGCTACACCCGCGCAGCTGCCGAACTGTCGCTGACCCAGAGCGCGGTCAGCCGCCAGGTACAGGCCTTGGAGCAACAGCTGGGCCTTACCCTGTTCCGCCGTGAAGGCCGCCAAGTGCAACTGACCGACGTCGGCCGGCTGTACCAGCGCGAGCTGAGCGAGGCCCTGGGCCGCATCCGCAGTGCCACCTTGCAGGCCCTGGCCTATCAGTCCGGGGTCGGCACCCTGCGCCTGGCCACCCTGCCCACTTTCGGCTCCAAGTGGCTGCTGCCGCGCCTGCATGCCTTCTACGGCGCCCACCCGGGTATGTTGGTGCACATCCACTCCCGGATCGAAGCGATCAACTTCGACACCAGCGAGATCGATGCCGCCATCGGTGTGGCCAGCCACGACCTGCCGGGGCTGATCTGCCATCGCCTGCATGCCGAAGAACTGGTAGTCATCCTGCCGCCACAGGCCAGCGGCGACTACCAAGGCTGGGACCCGGCGCGGATCAGTGCCGAAGTGCTGCTCAATGTTGCCAACAACCCGCATGCCTGGGGCGAATGGTTCTCGCACCATGGCCTGTCGCACCGGGCGATGCGCCTGGGGCCGAGCTTCGAGCTGACATCGCACCTGATCCAGGCCGTGCGCGCCGGGATCGGCATAGGGCTGGTGCCGCGCATATTGGTGGAGGAAGAGTTGGCCAAGGGTGAGCTGTTCAGCCCGGGGGCAGCGTTCGCCAGCCAGCGCAGTTACTACCTGATCTACCCGCCACGGAACGAGGCGCTGCCCTCGTTGCGCGCGTTTCGCAGCTGGCTGCTGGAGCAGATCTGAATGGGTTATTGCCTGGGCGGGCCCTATCGCCGGCAAGCCGGCTCCCACAGGGTAGTGCGTAGCCCGCGATTTCTGTGGGAGCCGGCTTGCCGGCGATAGGGCCGGGCCAGGCAACAAAAACCCGATGCCAGTCACCTGACATCGGGTTTTGTATGCCACCTGCAGCGCTTACTTGGCCACGGTACCGGCAGCAGTGCCATTGACCTGTGTGCGGCGCTTGGGCTTGATGAGGTAAAGGAGGAACATCCCCAGCACCCATACCGGCATCGCATACACCGAGATCTTGATGCCCGGGATCTGCAACATGATGCCCAGGATCAACACCACGAACGCCAGGCAGATGTAGTTGCCATAGGGGTACCACAGCGCCTTGAACAGCGGCTTCTGCCCAGTGCGCTCAAGGTGCTGGCGGAACTTGAGGTGGGAATAGCTGATCATCGCCCAGTTGATCACCAGGGTCGCCACCACCAACGACATCAGCAACTCCAGCGCATCGTGCGGCATGAAGTAGTTGAGCAGCACCGCGATCACGGTCACCGCTGCCGACGCCAGGATCGAACGCACCGGCACACCGCGCTTGTCGACCTTGGCCAGGGCCGCCGGGGCGTCGCCTTGCTCGGCCATGCCCAGCAGCATGCGGGCGTTGCAGTAGGTGCCGCTGTTGTACACCGACAGCGCCGCGGTCAGTACCACGAAGTTCAGCAGGTGCGCGGCCACGTCGCTGCCCAGCAGGGAGAACACCTGCACGAACGGGCTGCTGCCATAACTGCCACCGGAGGCGTCGATGCTGGCGACCAGGTTGTCCCACGGGGTCAGCGACAGCAGCACCACCAGCGCACCGATGTAGAAGATCAGGATCCGGTAGATGACCTGGTTGATCGCCTTGGGGATCACGGTTCGCGGTTTGTCAGCCTCGGCTGCGGTGAAACCGAGCATTTCCAGGCCGCCGAACGAGAACATGATGAACGCCAATGCCATGACCAGGCCGCTGACGCCATGCGGGAAGAAGCCGCCATGCGCCCACAGGTTGGTCACCGAGGCGTCAGGCCCGCCGCTGCCGCTGGTCAGCAGGTAGGCACCCAGGCCGATCATGCCGACGATGGCTGCAACCTTGATGATGGCGAACCAGAATTCCGCTTCACCGAACACCTTCACGTTCATCAGGTTGATGAAGTTGATCAGCAGGAAGAAGCCTGCCGCCGTCACCCAGGTAGGGATTTCTGGCCACCAGTAGTGAATGTACTTGCCGACCGCGGTGAGCTCCGACATGCCCACCAGGATGTACAGCACCCAGCAGTTCCAGCCCGACATGAAGCCGGCGAAACCGCCCCAGTATTTGTGGGCAAAGTGGCTGAACGAACCGGCCACCGGCTCTTCGACGATCATTTCGCCAAGCTGGCGCATGATCATGAAGGCGATGAAGCCGCAAATCGCGTAGCCGAGGATCATCGACGGGCCGGCGGTTTTCATCACGCCTGCCGAGCCGAGGAACAGGCCGGTACCAATTGCGCCGCCGAGGGCGATCAACTGGATATGGCGGTTCTTCAGGCCCCGCTTGAGCTCGCCTGAATGCATGTTGTGTTCACTCATGAACGAAGTCACCTGCATTGTTTTTATCTGTGACGGAATCGGACCCACCGCGCTCGTGGCGCAGCGGAATGGGCAAGGTGGTTACCTTGGGTTTCTTGAACACGGGTGCCGCCAGGGCGGCTCAGCCGGGTGTGAGCAAGAGTGCGCGGTACGCAAGAGGGTCACAGGTAAAACGCGGCGCACTGTATACCCCTGCGAGCGCGCAGGCGTCAACGCGTTGCGTCGTTCTCTCGGAAAAAACGCAGCGGTCCTGTGGTAGGTAGCCTTGAAAGGCGCAGTGATCGGCGTACATGGCGCCTCCATTTGTTGTTCTGGTAGCTCGGCTCTGGGGACGAGCTTTTTGCGCGTGGCAATGGGCGCAATATCCCCGTGGGACGGGGGTTTGGGCAATAGGGGAGCGGGCTTGGGCGGGGTGCTGGGGACGTGACCCTGGCAAGTAATTTTTACAGAGTACATGCCTGACCCATGAAGCCAGGCGGTTCCGTATAAATTTCTTTACAAGGCGGTTTGAAAACTTGCCAGTCGTCCGAAAATTACTTTTTCTTCAATATCTTGGGCCGCTGCGCGGCCAATCGCCGGCAAGCCGGCTCCCACACGAATGGGTGGTGTGAATCTGCTTTTGTGGGCTGCCCCCTCAACAAGGGGTGGTGTAAACCTGCTTTTGTGGGAGCCGGCTTGCCGGCGATTGGGCTGCACAGCAGCCCCTTCCCCGCAGGCACAAAAAAGCCAGCCCGAAGGCTGGCTGTTTCATTACCGCTACCGCAGATCAACCACGCGGCTTGCCGCGACCACGGCCTGCCGGCTTGTCGCCATCAGGCTTGGACGGGCGCTTGCGCATCTCGCTCGGGCGCTCGGCCACGGCGCTGCCGCGGTTGCCCTTGCGCGGTGCATCTTCACGCGGCTGACGGGCCGGGCGCTCGGCGGCTGCAGTGCCTTCCTGCGCCGGGCGAAGGTTACGCACACGCTCGCCACGGCCCATCGGCCGGGTCGACTTGCGCTGCAGGCGTTCCATCTTGTCCTTGGCCTTGAGGTTCATGGCAGGCAGGGCAACCGGCTGCAGCCCTACTTCGGCGGCCAGGATGTCGATTTCACCCTGGGTCATTTCACGCCAGCGGCCCATCGGCAGGTCGGAATTGAGGAACACCGGGCCGAAGCGCACCCGCTTCAGGCGGCTGACCACCATGCCTTGCGATTCCCACAGGCGACGAACCTCACGGTTACGCCCTTCCATCACCACGCAGTGGTACCAATGGTTGAAACCTTCACCGCCCGGCGCCTTCTGGATGTCGGTGAACTTGGCCGGGCCGTCTTCGAGCATCACGCCAGCCTTGAGGCGGTCGATCATCTCGTCGTCGACTTCGCCACGCACACGCACCGCGTACTCGCGGTCCATCTCGTAGGACGGGTGCATCAGGCGGTTGGCCAACTCACCGTCGGTGGTGAACAACAGCAGACCAGTGGTGTTGATGTCCAGGCGGCCGATGTTGATCCAGCGGCCTTCCTTCGGGCGTGGCAGGCGGTCGAACACGGTTGGGCGGCCTTCCGGGTCGTCACGGGTGCAGATCTCGCCGTCAGGCTTGTTGTACATGATCACCCGGCGGGTGGCCTCGGCGGCCTCTTCGCGCTTGATCAGCTTGCCGTCGACAGCGATGGCGTCATGCAGGTCGACGCGCTGGCCGAGGGTGGCGGCAACGCCATTGACCTTGATGCGGCCCTGGCTGATCCAGGCCTCGACGTCACGGCGCGAGCCCACGCCGATACGCGCCAGCACTTTCTGCAGCTTTTCGCCGGACGGAGGGGTAATTTCGGTATTTTGCAGGTCTTGCTCACTCATCTGGGCACCTCCCGGTGTAAGAATGAAAACGAGGTTTCTGGCGACGAACGCGCCAAAAGGCCGCGCATCATACGCGGTTCGTTGAAGGAACGCACTGCAGGTTAGTGGGTTTTCCGGGGGAGGTAAGGACTTTCTGCCCGATGGCTTTGCTGCTACCCCAGTGAACACCTGAGCGTTCACCGGGGCAGAACAGTCACCCTTTGCTCAGCGGATCATCCCAGAAGTGCCGATCGGCCTCTTGCTGGATATCTGCCCGGCTCAAGCCCAGATCGTGCAGGGTGGCATCGCTGAGGCTGGCCAGTTCCTGGCGCTGGCGGTAGAGGTCGTACCAACGCAGCGGGCGCTCAAGGGCTGCGTGCCACAGGTGGTTCAGGGAGAACGCAGATTGCTGGATGCTGCTGACATGACCTTTCATCGTGAAGCCCTCCGTGTTGATGGCTCCAGTCTCACGCCAGGCTTAAGATCAATCCAACGAATGTTTCTGATGCCATGCATCTCGGAGATTGATGCAATGTCCCAGTACCAAAGCCTTGATGCCGACGTGCTGCGCACCTTCGTCGCCATCGCCGAGCAAGGTGGCTTTACCCGCGCCGGCGAAGTGGTCAACCGCACCCAGTCGGCGGTCAGCATGCAGATGAAACGCCTGGAGGAAGACATCCTGCAGCGCCAGCTGTTCGAGCGCGAAGGCCGCCAGGTGCGCCTGACCGCCGAGGGCCAGGTGCTGCTGGGTTACGCGCGGCGCATCCTCAAGCTGCATGGCGAGGTGTTCAACACCCTGCGCATGCCGCACATGGTGGGCGTGGTGCGCATCGGCACGCCCGACGACTACGCCATGCGTTTCTTGCCGACCATCCTCTCAAGCTTCGCCCAGGCCTACCCGCTGGTGCAGGTGGAGGTGCATTGTGATTCGTCGAAACACCTGATGCTGCGCCAGGACCTGGACCTGACCATCGTCACCCGCGAGCCGGGCAACGAGATCGGCCAGTTGCTGCGCCAGGAGCGCCTGGTATGGGCTGCCGCCGAAGGCTTCTGCCCGCAGGAACAACGGCCCATGCCGCTGGCGCTGTTCAACACCGACTGCTTCTGCCGCGCCTGGACCTGCAACGCCCTGGAGGCCCAGGGCATCGACTATCGCATCGCCTACACCAGCCCCAGCCTGGCGGCGATCTTCGCCATCGTCACCGCAGGGCTTGCGGTGACGGCGCAATTGCAGAGCCTGGTGGGCGGTAATATTCGCATCCTTGGCGAGCAGGACGGGTTGCCACAACTGCCGGTGGCAAATGTGATGCTGTTGCGCAATTCCCAGACCCAGTCGCCGATCACCGACTGCATGGCCGATTACATCGTCGAAGGGTTCCTGTAGGCCTTACAACTCGAACCCCAGCATCACCGCGCACACCACCAGGAACACACAGAACATCCCGCGCAGGATCTTTTCCGGCAGCGCATGGGCCAGCCGCACACCCCAGCTGATGCTGAGCAGGCCACCGACCGCCAACGGGATACCCACACTCCAGTCGACACTGTGGTGCACGCCGTAGGTCAGCAAGGTGACCATGGTGCTCGGCGCCGCCAGCGCCAGCGACAAGCCTTGCGCCACCACCTGGGTAGTGCCGAACACACTGGTCAGGATTGGCGTGGCAACCACTGCACCGCCCACACCGAACAGACCGCCCATGGTCCCGGAGAAGCAGCCCAGCACGCCCAGCCATGGCCAGGCATGGCGCATTTCCGGGCTGGGGGGTGCGGCCTTGAGAAACATCCGCACCACGTTCCAGATGGCCAGCGCCACCAGAAAACCGACAAAACCCAGGCGCATGGCGTGCGCATCAATGCCCACCGCCCAGATCGAGCCCAGCCAGGCGAACACGAAGCTGCACGCCGACAGCGGCAAGGCATGGCGCAACTCGATGCGGTTGCGCTGGTGATAGCGCCACAGCGCCAGCAGCACATTCGGCACCACCATCACCAGCGCCGTGCCCTGGGCCAACTGCTGATCCAGGCCAAACAGAACCCCCAGCGCCGGGATGGCAATCAAGCCGCCTCCAATGCCGAACAGCCCACCCAGGGTGCCCAGGCCTGCGCCCAGCACGATATACAACAACCACTCGATCATCAGGGCCTCATCCGCCTCATTCACAATGCGAGCATGCTAACGATTGCGCGCTGGCGGGGAAACGCACAGCAACGCACAATGGCTGTGCGTTTTATGCAAAAGCAAGGCAAACCATGAGCCCTGATACCCTCACCGACCAGTTGAGCCTGTTCCTTGACGTGCTGGAGACCGGCAGCTTTTCCGCTGCCGCTCGGCGCCATCCGCTGACGCCCTCTGCCGTGGCACGGCGTATCGACAACCTTGAGCATGCCGTCGGCAGCCGCCTGTTTACCCGCAGCACCCATGCCGTGCGCGCCACACCGGCGGGCAATGCCTTCGCCGAGCGGGCACGGCGCATCATCGAGGAACTGCGCCTGGCCCGCGCCGAGGCGGTGTCGCTGAGCAATGCCCCGGAAGGCCTGATCCGTATCGACGCCCCCGCCGCTTTCGGCCGCCGTCACCTGGCCCCGGCCATCGCCGACTTCCTCGTCGCCTACCCTGGCCTGGACGTGCACCTGCGCCTGATCGACAGTTTCGTCGACCTGCACGGCAGCCACCTGGGCGAAGTCGACCTGGTCCTGCGCGCCGGCCCTTTGGCCGATACTCGGCTGGTCGCCACCCCGCTGGCCTACATGGTGCGCATCGCCTGTGCCAGCCCCACCTACCTGGCCAGCCGTGGCGTGCCCGCCTGCCCTAGCGAGCTGCCTGAACACGACGGGCTGGACTGGGACGGCCTGGCGCCACCGTTTGCCTGGCGCTTCCACGTCGATGGGCAATTGCGCCTGTACCGCCCCGCACGCATGCGCATGGCCGCCAACAATGCCGAAACCCTGCTGTTCGGCGCCCTCGCAGGCCTCGGCATCGCGCATTTGCCGACCTGGTTGATCAGCGAGTACCTGCTGCGTGGCGAGCTGCTGCCGCTGTTTTGCCATGACGGACTGCCAGGCGCGGAGACCAGCGGAATTTATGCGCTCCGCCTGGAACATGAAACGAACTCTCGCAGCCGCTTGCTGCTCGAATTCCTCAAGAGCCGCTTCAGCCCGATTCCTCCCTGGGACCTGGCGCTGCGAAGCGAGCTGCGCTGGCAATGAGTGCGCTAAACTTGAGCGCGCTGGATTTCCACATTGATCATATTCAAGGACCTGCATGAACGCCGACACCCAAGCCTCTTGCGACGAGCTGCTGCTGGACAATCAGGTCTGCTTCGCCCTGCACTCCACCTCGTTGCTGATGACCAAGGTCTATAAACCCCTGCTGCAGGCATTGGGCCTGACCTACCCGCAGTATTTGGCCATGCTCGTGTTGTGGGAGCAGGACGGCCTGACCGTGGGCGAGATCAGCCAGCACCTGCTCACCGACCCTGGCTCGCTCACCCCCTTGCTCAAGCGCCTGGAAAGCGAAGGCTTGCTCAAGCGTACCCGCAGCCGCGAGGACGAACGGGTGGTGCTGGTGCAACTGACCGACAAGGGCCGCGCCCTGCAGCAGCAGGCCAAAGCGGTGCCGCCCTGCATTCTGAAGGCCAGTGGTCGCAGCCTTGAGAGCCTGCAGAAGTTGCAGGCAGACCTGCTTGCACTGCGCGACAGCCTGCAAAAGAACCTCTGAGGGCTATGCTGTGCAGTGCCCGTTCGGATGAGCGGTGAAGATTTATCTTGCGCACAAACTAATTGCGCGCTAAGTTAAATCCCGTACCCACCCGGCGCACCCGCCTCAAGCGGGTCGCACAGCACATTAGCGAGGCTCAAGATGCAAAAGGTCACTCCGCTGTACATCGCAGAAGCCACTTCCACTGGCGGTCGCGACGGCAAATCCCGCTCCAGCGACGGCAAGCTGGAAGTCAAGCTGAGCACCCCGAAAGAACTGGGCGGCGCAGGCGGTGAAGGCACCAACCCTGAGCAGCTGTTCGCTGCCGGTTACTCCGCGTGCTTCATCGGCGCACTGAAATTCGTCGCCGGCCAGGAAAAGAAACAACTGCCCGCTGACGCATCGATCACCGCCAAGGTGGGCATTGGCCAGATTCCAGGGGGGTTCGGCCTGGATATCGACCTGCACATCAACCTGCCGGGCCTGGCCCAAGCGGACGCCGAAGGGCTGGTGGAGAAAGCGCACCACGTTTGCCCTTATTCCAACGCTACCCGCGGGAATGTGGACGTAAGGCTGCACGTTACTGTCTGAATCTGGCGGCGCTTGCTTCGCGGGCAGACCCGCCGCCACAGCAAGCCAGTGCAAATTTCAGCCAAAAAAAACCCGGCCAAGGCCGGGTTTTTTGTGCACGTCACAAGAAGGATTACTTCTTGGAACGGCCCTTGTACACACCACCTTCGCGAGTGTCGATGTCGATCCACTCGTCGATGTTGATGAAGTCGGCAACCTGCAGTTCAGTACCGTTCTTCAGCTTGGCAGGCTTCATGACCTTGCCCGAGGTGTCGCCGCGAGCAGCGTTCTCGGTGTAGACAACCTGACGGCTGATGGTGGTCGGCAGTTCAACCGATACCAGGCGGCCTTCGAAGAACACGGCTTCACAGACGTCTTCCATGCCTTCTTCGATGAACGGCAGAACGGCTTCGATATCTTCGGCGTTCAGCTCGTACATGGTGTAGTCGCTGGTGTCCATGAAGGTGTACGAGTCACCGCTGATGAACGACAGGGTCGCTTCTTTGCGATCCAGGATCACGTCGTCCAGCTTGTCGTCCGCACCGTAAACGGTTTCGGTCTTGTAGCCGGTCAGCAGGTTTTTCAGCTTGGTCTTCATGATCGCGCTGTTGCGACCCGATTTGGTGAACTCGGCTTTCTGAACCAGCCACGGGTCATTGTCGATCCGCAGTACGGTACCGGGTTTCAGTTCTTTACCAGTTTTCATTACGAAGTATCCGAATCTGGATGGATTTATAAAAATCGAGGCCGCATATCATATCCAATTTCGGTAAAAGTGTACCAGCGCCTTGGCAAGGTCCGGCCGAGCGGCCTGACAGGCTGCCCAATCACGGGCGTGCTGCTGCAGCTCGGGCCAGTGTTTACGGGCCCCTTGCCACGCCTGGCGCATGTCATTGCCCATGTTCCAGGCGCGCCACAATGCCACCAGTGCAGCACCGGCAGCGTCCGACAGCCCCTGCCGATAAAGGTTGAGGAACGCCTCGAGCTTTTCCCAGTGGGCGTTTTCTTCTTGCACGTAAATGTGCCAGAGCATCGGCCGGCCCGCCCACTGCGCACGCACGAACGAATCTTCACCGCGCACGGCATTGAAGTCGCAGCTCCACAGCAGGCGGTCGTAGTCGTCCTGGCTGACGAACGGCAAAACCTGCACGGTCAGTGCGCCGCGCTGGAACAGGTCACCCACCTTTAGCACCGGCTCGCCTAGCCAGTTGCTCAGGTCACCGAGAATACGGCCTTGCGGCACCAGCAGGTGGGTGGCGCAAGTGTCGGCTGCCAGCGCATCGAGCCAGGCACCAAGTTGTGGGTTTTCGTAGGCGAACAGCGAAATCAGCTGCGCATCGGCCTGCGGGTATACGCCCAGGCCTTGCAGGAACGCCTCACGCGCCTCTGCGGACTGCTGCAACGCTTCGCGCCGCGCCAACAAAGAGGCCTCACGTAGCAGCCCGCCGGTCCTGTCGGTGAAGCCGGGGAAGAAAAACACTTTGCGCAGCCCGTTGGACTGGGGCGACGGCAGGCCGTGGCAGCCCTCCACCCAGTCTTCAGCGCTGAGGTAATCCAGGTTCAGCCACAAAACAGGCGTGGTGCGCACGCGCATGGTTTCGACGTAAGGCGGTGGCAACTGGCAGGCAAAGGCACCAATCACCACGTCGGCCGGCTCCGCTGGCTGCCATTCGGCCGGCCAGGCACGCACGTCCACACCTTGTTGCCATTGCTGCGCAGCACTGGCGTCAGCGCCCGGGCACAGCGGCACGAAGGCGCCCAGGTCGTCCACCCACAGGCGCACTGCCAGCCCGTGCTCGGCCACCAACTGCCGCGCCAGGCGCCAGGTCACGCCGATATCGCCGTAGTTGTCGACCACAGTGCAGAAAATGTCCCAGGTGACTTTCACGCTCTCTGCCATGTGCCCTGCCCTCGCCCTACGCAAATCGGCGAATTCTGAGGCTAAATCGTCGCCGACAAAAGCATTGGCACTGAAAAACCGCCCGATGCCATGCGACAATGGCCGCTCGTCCCGCACTGCCAGGAGGCCGCCATGCCCCGCCACCGTGAACTGAAGATCACTCTCAAGCCCCTGCAGCTGATCCTGTGCGTGGCACTGGGCCTGTGGCTAGGCGCCGTGGCCATCGCCCTGAGCCTGGGGCTTGCCCTGCGTTGGTGGCCCGAGCAGGTGCAACCGGTGGCCCAGGCCGTAGCCCCTGGCATTGCCCAGCCGGCCGCCCCGCCCGCGCAACCGCTGGATGCGCAGAGCGAGATGTTCGAGCGCTACAAGGACATCCTGCACAAGCAAGAACAGCAACAAGCCGCCGAGGCCGCCCAAGGTAACCCGCGTAACCTCAACAGCCCGAAGTGCCAGTTCTGGCTATCACAAAACCGCACCGCGCCGACCGACAAGAGCCAGGCCAACGTGCTGGAGTTCTGTTACTGATCATGGACAAGGCCACCCTGCTCACACGCATCATCGAAGCCTTGGAAACGGACATGGAGGTCTTGCGCCGCGCCGCGCAAACCGCCTACGAAACCGCCACCGCCGAAGAGAACATCGCTGAGAACAAGTACGACACCCTTGGCCTGGAGGCTTCGTACCTCGCCACCGGCCAGGCCCGACGCACCGCCGAGATCCGCCAGGCACTGCTGACCTACCAGCAGTTGGCCCTGCGCGGCTACGACCCCGCACGCGGCATCCAGATCACCAGCCTGGTGACCCTGGAAGACCAGGACGGCGGCCAGCGGCGGCTGTTTCTGGGGCCAGAGGCGGCTGGCCTGAAGATTGGCGAAGCGCACGGGCTGGTGACGGTCATCACCCCACGCTCGCCATTGGGCCAACAGCTGATGGGCAAGAAGGTCGATGACGAGGTCAGCCTGGGTGCTCAGCAGTTGTTCATTGTTGAGGTGGTCTGATCCGGCCTCATCGCGGGCAAGCCTACAGGTTCACCGTTCCCCCCCGGTCAACGCATCGAATTTGGCCGCCAACCCGCGCTCGGCGAACTGCTCCTGCACAAAATCGATGAACGCACGGGTCTTGCCGGGTAGCAGCTTGTGTTCGGCGTAATACAGGCTGATATGCCCATCATCCACATACCAGTCTGGCAACACCCGTTGCAGTTGCCCCGCCTCCAGATAAGGCACGGCAAACGGCAGGCTGACCAAGGCAATGCCCAACCCTTGCTGGGCCACCGCGCAGGCTGCATCCGAGTCGCTCATGGTCATCGCCTGGCGTAACTGCAACGGCTGCTGCGCCTGCCAGCGGCTGGTCAAGGGCCAGGAGCGCACGCGGCCGGTCTGGGGTGAGCGAATCAGAATGCCGGCATGGCGCTGCAGCGCTTGTGGTTCCTTGATCGCATCGTGCCGGGCCAGGTACGCGGGCGCCGCCACCAGCACGCGATGTGCCGGCGTCAGCTTACGCGCCACAACCCCCAGCGGCAGTTCGAACCCGCCGCCGATCGCGGCATCGAAGCCTTGGCCGATCAGGTCCACCTGGCGGTTGTCGAAATGCCAATCCGGGGTGATGGCCGGGTAGCGCTGCAGAAACTCACCGAGCAACGGCAACACGTACAACCTGCCAAACACGGTACCCATGCTCACCCGCAACAGCCCGGCCGGCTGGCCTTCGGCACTGGCCAGGTTGGCCACGGCGTACTGAATGGTGCGAAAGCTGTCGCTGACCTCGCCCAGAAATCGCTGCCCGGCTTCGGTCAGGGTCAGCTTGCGCGTACTACGCTGGAACAGCCGCACGCCGAGGCGCGCCTCCAGCTGGGCGACATGTTTGCCCACCGCCGCCGGGGTCAGGCTCAGGCGGCGGGCCGCTTCGGCGAAGCTGCCGACCTCGGCGCTGCGGATGAAACACTCAAGGGCGTTGAAAGATTCCATGGCCATGATTACCAACCAAAGGTTTACTCTGCCAATAGCGATTGCCATCTTATCAGCAGGTAATCATCGGCCGATACTGCGCCCATCCAAGGCATTCGGCCTTGCTTCCAGCAGGAGATCAGCATGTCCAAGCAACTTACTCTCGAAGGCAAAGTGGCCCTGATCCAGGGCGGTTCTCGCGGCATCGGCGCCGCCATCGTGCGCCGCCTGGCCCGCGAAGGCGCCCAGGTTGCCTTCACCTACGCAAGCTCGGAAGGCCCGGCCAACGACCTGGTCGAAGAGGTCAAGGCAGCCGGTGGTCAAGCGCTTGCCCTGCGCGCCGACAGCGCTGACGCCGCAGCCGTGCAACTGGCGGTGGATGACACCGTGAAAGCCTTCGGCCGCCTCGACATCCTGGTCAACAACGCCGGCGTGCTGGCCGTGGCGCCGCTGGCGGAGTTCGACCTCGCCGACTTTGACCGCACCTTGGCCATCAACGTACGCAGCGTGTTCGTCGCCAGCCAGGCCGCCGCCCGCTACATGGGCCAGGGCGGGCGGATCATCAACATCGGCAGCACCAATGCCGAACGCATGCCGTTTGCCGGCGGTGCGCCCTATGCCATGAGCAAGTCGGCGCTGGTCGGCCTCACCAAGGGTATGGCGCGCGACCTGGGGCCACAGGGGATCACCGTCAACAACGTGCAGCCAGGCCCGGTGGACACCGACATGAACCCGGCCAGCGGCGAGTTTGCCGAGAGCCTTATCCCGTTGATGGCGATTGGGCGGTACGGCCAGGTCGACGAAATTGCCAGCTTCGTGGCCTACTTGGCGGGCCCGGAAGCCGGCTATATCACCGGTGCCAGCCTGACCGCCGATGGTGGTTTCGCTGCCTGACTGAGGAGGTTGCCGGTACTGGCTGGCGAAACGGCGAGTACCGGCAACCTTTGCGGATAACCTGATAACCCTACGTTGGCGTCATGCCTGGCAGTTCCCGATACTGAATGCCACTGACCACTGCCCGCACGAGATTGCCATGAACGCCCCGAGTTTGAGTCGCGCCCTGATCCTGCTGATGGCCACCGCCACCGGCCTGGCCGTGGCCAGCAACTACTATGCACAGCCATTGCTGCACAGCATCGCCGAACAGTTCGGCCTGAGCACCGCCAGTGCCGGCAGTATCGTCATCGCCGCACAACTCAGCTATGGCGCCGGCCTGCTGCTGCTGGCGCCACTGGGCGACCTGTTCGAGCAACGCCGCCTTATCGTGGTGATGTCGGCGATATCCACCCTGGGCCTGGTGATCAGCGCCTGCGCACCAAACCTGCCATGGTTGCTCCTCGGTACCGCGCTCACCGGCCTGTTCTCGGTGGTGGCGCAAATTCTCGTGCCCATGGCCGCGACCTTGAGCGAACCACACCAGCGCGGGCGCGCGGTGGGCACACTGATGAGTGGCCTGCTGCTGGGCATCCTGCTGGCACGCACCGCTGCCGGCTTCATGGCAGAACTGGGCGGTTGGCGCAGCATTTATGTGCTGGCTGCCGTGCTGATGGCGATCACCGCCTTCGCCCTGTACCGCAGCCTGCCGCAACACCACAGCCACGCTGGGCTGAAATACCCGGCGCTGATCGGCTCGGTGTTCCGCCTGTTCATCGAGGAGCCGGTGCTGCGGCTGCGTTCGCTGCTAGGGTTGCTGGCATTCAGCCTGTTCGCCCTGTTCTGGACGCCGCTGGCATTCCTCCTGGCCCGCGAGCCTTACCATTATTCTGACGCGGTAATCGGCCTGTTCGGCCTTGCCGGTGCAGCGGGCGCGCTTTCGGCCAACTGGGCCGGGCGCCTGGCAGACCGCGGCAAGGGCTCGCTGGGCACCACGGTGGGCCTACTGGCACTGCTGCTGGCATGGGTACCGCTGGGCTTTGCCGAGCACTCACTGGCAGCATTGCTGCTGGGCGTGCTGGTGCTCGACCTGGCCGTGCAACTGGTGCACGTGAGCAACCAGAATGCGGTGATTGCCCTGCGGCCCGAAGCACGTACTCGGCTCAATGCCGGCTACATCACCTGTTATTTCATCGGCGGCGCGCTAGGCTCGTTGCTGGGCACGCAGCTGTTCCAGCATTCAGGCTGGAAGGGCATCGTGGTGGCCGGGTTGCTGATCGGCGCGCTGGCCCTGCTGGTATGGGCTTGGGCCGAACGCAAGCGCAAGCGGGCTGCGAAGGCCTGCGCGGCATAGCGCCGCACGACCCTCCGTCGCCTGCTCGTTGACTTGCCCGACGTGCCAGCGCTTCAGTAGGTGCTGGCCAAGCCCCTTTCACTGACAGGACGACTCAATGACAAGACTCACGGTGCAATCCGGCGATTTCTTGCAAGGTGAAGGCGAGTATCGCAATGGATCGCTCACACTCAAAACCCCGCGCAGCCCTTCGCCTGGCGAGCGTATTTCCCTCACACGTATCAGCGACCTGCAGCTCGCCAGCCTTGAGACCAGCCGGAGCCTGGGCACTGCACTGGGCTGGGGCGTGGCCGGCGCCCTGGTGGCTGGCCCGGTGGGCCTGCTGGCCGGGCTGTGGCTCGGTGGCAAGGAGGAGGAAGCCACCTTTCTTGCCACGTTCAAGGATGGCCGCAAGCTGATGGCCATCACCGATGGCAAGACCTGGTCGAAGATCGATGACAGCTGGCGCCAGCACCGTCGGCCAGCTAAAAGCGAATAAGCATCTCGGGCGCGCTCTGGGCTGCATGGGCCTGATAAGATGCGGCACTTTTTGTCTGCACTGGCCTCTTCGCGGGCTTGCCCGCGAATGGGCCCGTGCAATCTCGCCCATCAAGGACCTCGCATGCCCCTGCCCCGCCCCCGCCTGCCCCTGAGCCTGCTCAGCCTGGGCCTGGCCTTGCACAGCCCTCACGGTTTGGCTGACAGCAGTGTCACCCTTGCCCCCGTGCAGGTGTCCGACACCTACGGCAGCGAAGGCTATCAGGTGCGCGAGGCCGCAGTCGGCGGGTTCCAGGCCGCACCGCTGCTCGACACCCCGGCGTCGGTCAGCGTGTTCAGCCAGCAACTGATCGAAGACCGGCAGGTACGCCAGCTCAGCGAAGTGCTGCAAAGCGACGCCTCGGTCGGCGAAAGTTATGCCCCTATCGGCTACTACGAAAACTTCAACGTCCGCGGCTTCGAACTGAACGCCGCCAGCAGCTACCGCATCAATGGCCAGACCATTGTCGGCGAGCAGAACGTCGCCCTGGAAAACAAGCAGCAGGTCGAACTGCTCAAAGGCTTGTCCGGCCTGCAAAGCGGCGTGTCCGAGCCTGGTGGGTTGATCAACTACGTGACCAAGCGCGCCGAAGATGTACGTAGCGTAACTGTTTCGACCAACGAACAGGGCGAGCGCTATCTGGCCACCGACCTGGGCGGCTGGTTCGGCAGCGAACGGCAGTTCGGCCTGCGCGCCAACCTTGCCCATGAGGACATCCGCTCGTACGTCGACCATGCCGATGGCAAGCGCGACTTCGCATCCTTGGCCTTCGACTGGCAGATCAGCGCCGATGCCACCCTGCAACTGGATGCCGAATACCAGCACCGCGAGCAGCGCTCAGTGCCGGGCTATCAACTGCTGGGCGGCAGCCAAGTGCCGCACGGCATCGACCCCGATGACAGGCTGGCCTATCAGCACTGGGCCAAGCCTGTGCAGAACGATTCGCTGAACCTGGGCGGACGCTTCCAGTACCGCTTCAACGATAACTGGAGCGGCACGCTCAGCGCCTCGCGCAGCCACGTGGTGATCGATGACTACAGCGCGTTTGCCTGGGGCAGCGAAGGTGGCTGGCAGTCGCACTTCAGCCCGCAAGGCGACTACGACATCTATGATTTCCGCAGCCCTGATGACACCCGCCGCACGGATGAGGCGCAGGCCATGCTCAACGGCCGTTTCGATGCCCTTGGCGTAAGCCACGAACTGACGGTCGGCAGCAGCGCCCAACGACGCACTCTGGACCAGCGCCCCTACTACAACGAGTGGGTCGGCAGCGGCAACATCTACACCGGCGCGCCTGCCGTGGACCCTTCGGACAAGCCCGTAGGCAGTAGCGAGCGGCGCCTGGACAGCCGCCAGTACGGCCTGTTCGTCAGCGACCGCATAACCTTGGACGAGCACTGGCAAACCGTGCTTGGCGCCCGTGAAGTGCGCCTGGACGAAAAAACCTGGGACGAGAACGGCGTGGCCGGGCGCCACACCCGGCAATATCAGCTGCTGCCCAATGCCGCACTGATCTACAAACCGCGCCTGGACACCACCCTGTACGCCAGCTACTCGAAGGGTTTGTCGGCCGGGGGCACCGCCCCTTGGTTTGCCAGCAACGCTGCCGAAATCCTCGCCCCCACCCTGTCGCAGCAACTTGAGCTGGGCATCAAGCGCGACTGGCAAGGCATGAGCTTCAGCGCCGCGCTGTTTCAGATCCGCCAGGCCTATCAGTACGCCCGCCCGCAAGGCGATGGCGGTTTCACCTACGTGCAGCAAGGCCAGCAGAAGAACATCGGCCTGGAGCTGGGCGCCAGCGGCTGGGTGACCTCGAACCTGCAGGTCCAGGCCAGCGCCGCAGCGATTCGGGCACGGGTCAAGAACAGTGGTACCGATGCCTACGAGGACCATCAGGCGATCAACGTGCCGCGCCTGAGTGCCGCCCTGCAAGCCGACTACAGCCTGCCGGTCCCTGGCCTGGCATTGCTTGGCGGCGCGCGCTACAGCGCCAGCAAGTATGCGAGCCAGGCGGGGAATGTCGAGGTGGGCGGGTATACGGTGTTCGATGTCGGTACACGGTATCGCACGCATGTGGGTGGCTATGAGACGGTGCTGCGGCTGACTGTGGATAACCTGTTCGACAAGCGCTACTGGCGGGATGTCGGCGACTACCTGGGGGACAACTACCTGTTCCAGGGGGCGCCGAGGACGGCGCGGTTGTCGGCGTCGGTGAATTTCTGAGTTCTGCGGGGGCCGCTTTGCGGCCCATTCGCGGGGCAAGCCCGCGCCCACAGATGTTCAGCTGACCTTGGACGCGCGCCCTACTACCCCTGAAACAAAAAGCCCCCGAACTTTTCAGTTCGGGGGCTTTTCGCAGAATGTGGCGGTGAAGAAGGGATTTGAACCCTTGATACGATTTCTCGTATACACACTTTCCAGGCGTGCTCCTTCGACCACTCGGACACTTCACCGTTTTCTCTTCAAGGCATTCACCCTGTCGAGGCGCGCTAATTTAGTGGAAGAGCTTTACCTTGGCAAGCATTTTTTTCAGTTTTTTCATGCATTTAAGCCAAACAGATAAAAACCTGAGGTTGCCAGGGCAATGCTGCCATTCTCGCCTGCGCTTTTACGGGCTGGCAACGCTCTACCCCGGCGCACCAAGGCGTTGAGCCCTGCCACTGACTGGCCAGTCAGCCTTGCTGCTTTACCTGGCCCACGGCGCTGGGTAACGTCATCGTCACGCCACCTAAAGGACTCTGCCATGAGCGAGCTGATTACCTACCATGCCGAAGACGGCATCGCCACCCTGACCCTGAACAACGGCAAGGTCAACGCCATCTCGCCGGATGTCATCGACGCTTTCAATGCCGCCCTCGATCGTGCCAA
Organism: Pseudomonas sp. LFS044; assembly: GCF_047978245.1. Taxonomy (NCBI): domain Bacteria; kingdom Pseudomonadati; phylum Pseudomonadota; class Gammaproteobacteria; order Pseudomonadales; family Pseudomonadaceae; genus Pseudomonas; species Pseudomonas sp. LFS044. The sequence continues at coordinate 71,769 of NZ_JBFPFX010000007.1, read as the reverse complement.
GGAAGAAAGGGCCGTGGTGATCATCACTGGCCAGCCGGGCATCCTGTCCGGCGGCTACGACCTCAAAGTGATGACGGCCGGGCCGAAGGAAGCAGTCAGCCTGGTCACCGCCGGTTCCACGCTGGCCCGTCGCCTGCTTTCGCACCCGTTTCCGGTGATTGTCGCCTGCCCCGGCAACGCAGTGGCCAAAGGGGCCTTCCTGTTGTTGTCGGCCGACTACCGTATCGGTGTAGAAGGGCCTTACAAGATCTGCCTGAACGAGGTCCAGATCGGCATGACCATGCACCATGCCGGTATCGAACTGGCCCGCGACCGCCTGAGCCGCGCGGCCTTCCAGCGCTCGGTGAACAATGCCGAGATCTTTGACCCGCAGGGTGCGGTAGAGGCCGGCTTTCTCGACAAGGTGGTACCGGCCGAGCAACTGCAGGACACCGCCCTGGCCGCGGCGCGTGAACTGAAGAAGCTGAACATGCTGGCGCACAAGAACACCAAGTTGAAAGTGCGCAAAGGGCTGCTGGATGTGCTGGACAAGGCCATCGAGCTGGATCAGGAGCATATGGGCTGACGGTACCGGCCCCATCGCCGGCAAGCCAGCGCCTACCGGAGTAGCGTGCTTCCGCCTTAATAGGGCCGGCTTGCCGGCGATAGCGCCATTCACACCGCCATCGACAGCGGTACACCCTGCAGCCATTCCGGGTGGTAGCGCAACAGCATCTCCAGGCCGCGCTCCTGGTAGGCCGGGAAGCTGATCGCGACCAGCGTCTCGCCCTTGACCTTCTGCGGCGGGCCGAGGCGCTGGAGGATCACGCCGTTGCGAACGAAATAGCGCTCCATGGCCGTGGTGGTCACCGCCACCACCGAACTGGCCCCCAGGTACCAGCCGCATTGCAGGCTGGACCAGAATATCTTCATCGCCAGCTGCGGATCGTCCGCCGCGCTGGCGGCGTAGCGCGAAAGCTCCCAGACCGACGGATCGCTCGGCGGGGTTTCGCTGCACAGGTAGGCGAAGACGTCCTTGAGCAGGTAGGCGTCGGTCGTCGGCAGCAGGCGGGCGCAACCGCAGATGCCCTGGCGGCCCATGGCGACGATGTAGCGGGTTTGCGGATGGTCGAACTGGTCGAATTCCTGGTCGCGGACCCTGGAGGTGGAGACCACGTCCCAGCCCAGCTTCTCGATGAAGACTTGATGCCGGTAGCGTCCCAGCTCGGCGATCATGGCGGCGGAAAGCCCTTCCAGCGATTCAGAGAGCAATTCGATCATCAGCCACAACACCAGGGTTTGCCCAACACAGTGCACAACCGTACACTGCACCGCGACCGTCTGGTGTGAGTCGTACCATGCTTTACTGCCTTCGCATGCTCCTGCTGGGGCTGCACTTCGTGCTGGTTGGGGTCATTGGCCTGCTCATCGGGCTGCTGCGCCCGTTCAACCGTGACAACAGCCGCCTCTTCGCCCGCCTCTACAGCCTGCCAGCCACCTGGCTGATGCGCATCAAGGTCAAGGCCGAGGTCGGCCCGCTGTGGGACCAGCCGCCCGGCTGCGTGATCGTCGCCAACCACCAGTCCAACTTCGATCTGTTCATCCTCGGCCACGTGGTGCCGCAACGCACGGTCGCCATCGGCAAGAAAAGCCTCGGCTGGATCCCACTGTTCGGGCAGCTGTTCTGGCTGGGCGGCAATGTGCTGATCGACCGCAAGAACGCCTACCAGGCGCGCAAGGCGATGCAGGTGACTACCCGCATCCTGCGCGACGACACCTCGATCTGGATCTTCCCCGAGGGCACGCGCAACCCCGAACAACAGCTGCTGGCGTTCAAGAAGGGTGCCTTCCACATGGCCATCGACGCAGGCGTGCCGATCGTACCGGTGTGCGTCAGCCGCTATGCCCGGCGCCTGAGCCTGAACAGCTGGCGCCAGCGCACGGTGGTAGTGCGCTCGCTGCCCCCAATCGCCACAGCCGGGCTTACCCAGCAGGACCTGCCGGCGCTGATCGAGCAGTGCCGCGGGCAGATGCAACAGTGCATCGATCGCATGGAAGGTGAGTTGCCTCAGCCGTAGGTTGCCCTCCTACGCTATACAGCCCAAGCTGTAACCCGTGTTCAACCGGACAAGTGGATAACCATGGGTCGAGTCGTGGCATCGGCGGTGTACAGCGCCGGCAGAAAGGTCACCAACATCAGCATTGACGAAGGCAGCGAGTGGGCGCAAAAGCCGGGGCATTTCGTCTGGATCGGCTTGGAAGAGCCCAACGCCGAAGAACTGGCCAACCTGCAGCGCCAGTTCAACCTGCACGAACTGGCCATCGAGGACGCGCTCGAGAAGCACAGCCGGCCGAAGCTTGAAACCTTCGGTGATGCGCTATTCATCGTCACCTACTCGCCCGTGCGCCATGAGGGCAAGCTGGAATTCATCGAGACCCACATCTTCGCCGGCAATGGCTACATCATCACCTGCCGCAACGGCCACTCGAAATCCTACGCCCTGGTGCGCCAGCGCTGCGAAGCGCGGCCGCTGCTGCTGGAACATGGCGAAGACTTCGTGCTGTATGCCTTGCTCGACTTCGTTACGGAAAACTACCAGCCCGTCAGCGAAGCCATACATGGCGAGATCGAGGAGCTGGAACAGAGCGTACTCAGCGGCTCGCTGCTCGAAGAGGACATTCGTCGCCTGCACGGCCTGCGCCGCGACATCCTGCGCCTGCGCCGCTATGTGGCACCGATGGTGGAGGTGAGCGAGGAGCTGCAGCGCCTGAGCTTCCCATTCATCGACAAGAACATGCGCCCGTACTTTCGCGACGTGCAGATCCACGTGACGCGGCAGATGGAAGACTTGTCCGGGATACGCGACATCGCCAGCCAGACCATCGAGATTGGTATGTTGCTGGAGTCATCACGGCAAAGCCTGGTGCAACGCAAGTTCGCAGCGTGGGCGGCGATCCTGGCCTTCCCTACGGCAATTGCGGGGATCTACGGGATGAACTTCCAGAACATGCCTGAGCTGAGCTGGCACTACGGCTACTTCGCGGTGCTGGGGGTGATTGGGCTGGGCTGTGCGGGGTTGTTCGCGAGCTTCAAGAAATCCGGGTGGCTGTAGCGTGTCGGGGCCGCGCTGCGGCCCCTTCGCGACGCGGCCCACAAGGCTCAGGCAGCGTTACCGTTCGACTTGGCCGGCTGCTGCACGAAACGCATCATCCACTCCCCGACCAGGTCGCCCTGATGCTCGGTGGCCAGGCTCGCCACTGCCTTGTGGTAAACCTCATCCCCCAGGTACTCCTGGCGCGCATCGAGCAGTGCCCGCGAGTAGTCATGGACGAACTCCGGGTGGCCCTGGAAGCACAGCACCTGGTCACGAATGTGGTAGGCCGCATTCGGGCAGAAATCACTCGAGGCAATCACCGTGGCGCCTTCCGGCAGCTCGGTCACTTGGTCCTGGTGGCTGATCAGCAGGGTCAGTTCGGAAACCTCCGGGTCCATCCAGGGGGCATGCGCCGCCAGTGAATAGCGATGAATGCCTACCCCCCAGCCCTTGTCAGCGCGCTCGGCCTTGCCACCCAGCGTCAACGCCAGCAATTGATGACCAAAACAGACGCCCAACAGTTTCTCGCCACGCTCGTAAAGCTTTAGCAGGTAGGCCTTGAGGGTCTGGATCCACGGGTCTGCGCCAAACGAATCAGCCTTGCTACCGGTTACCAGGTAGGCGTCAAAGCGCTCGTCATCGGCGGGATAGTCGCCGTTCATCACGTTGTACACACAAAACTCGGCTGCGATCGGCTGCCGCGAGAAGAGCTGCTCGAACATCCTTCCGTAGCCCTGGTACTGCGCGGTCAACTCCGGTCGCAGGACATCGGTTTCAAGGATGCAGATGCGTAACGACATAGGGATAGTCCTGAACGACATGAGTGGGAATCTGCTGTAGAGACTGACGCGAAAGACACGTACAAGCAAGTAGGCTGCACTGACGAACGGTCACATTTTGTCGGGTTGTGACGGGAGTATTCGCAGCCGTCTAGCCAGAGCGTGTCAGCGAGCTGGCCCATGGCCTCATAGCAGATGGCGATTGTCTATCATAATTGTTAGAACAAAGGGTTCTGAAACATGGATAACGTTCGCCCTACTGTTGGTTGTATATCGATTTGAAGAGGTAAGCAGTACGGGCGTGAATCACGCCACGGTGATCGACCCGAAGCGCGACAGGGAAGCCAACGGGTATTCAGGAATAACAACAAGAAGGCGGTCCGCCATGTTCAGACAATCGAAACTTCGCCAAGCTGGGCTCATTTTATTTGCCACGACCTTGCTGCTGATCCTGCCAAACCTCACACGCTTGTTCGGATGACGGTGGCTGTGGCCTTTACGGGCATTGCACAGGTAACCTGCCGGCCATGACGGTCGGAGATTGCCCATGCGCCCCTGCTTTGCCCTGCTAGCCCTTCTATTCAGCCTGCCGCTGCAGGCAGCGCAACTGCACCTGGAGTTGGGGAGCCTGTCTCGCAAGTGGGACAGCGCGCAGCTGCTGAGCCTGCCGCAGGCCCGCGAGATCAGTGTCGATCAGGACGTTTCCTACAAACGCCCCATGCGCTATCGCGCCGTCCCATTGGCCACGCTGCTGCAGGGCATCAAGGCGGATGACCATCTGCAAGCCGTCGCGCTGGACGGCTTTGCTGCCGAAATGCCCGCAGCACCGCTGCTGCAGGATGGCCCGGCACGCGCCTGGCTGGCCATCGAGGAGCCGGCAAGACCGTGGCCGGCGCTGGGCAAGGGCAAGCCAAGCGCCGGGCCGTTCTACCTGGTTTGGACCGACCCGCAGGCTAGCGGCATTCGGCCCGAGCAATGGCCCTTTCAAATCGCCACGATTCGCCGCCTGGCCGCTGTCGAGGCTCGCTTCCCCGCCCTGCTACCGGATCCGATGCTGACTAAGGATGACCCGGTGCGCCAGGGCTTTGCCCTGTTCCAGCAGAACTGCCTGGCCTGCCATCGGCTAAACGGCGCAGGGGACGCGCAATTCGGGCCAGACCTGAATGTGCCGCACAACCCGACCGAGTATTTCCAGCCTGGGTTCTTGCGCCAGTACATTCGCAACCCGCAAAGCTTGCGGCAATGGCCGCAGGCGCGCATGCCTGGATTTGCCGAAAGCGTGTTGAGTGAGCAGGAACTGGACGCGCTGCTGGCTTATTTGAAACATATGGCGGGGCGCAAGCCTTGAGAATCACGGCGCCATTCATGCGGGCAAACCCGCCCCACAGGCACACAACAGCAGTCAAGGCCGGTGATGTACCTGTGGCAACGGGTTAATCGGCGAAACACACACCGCGAAGGGCTCAGGCCCTCGGCCGCTCTTGCTTGACGCCCCACCCTTCTACCTCACCGCCATAGGGTGAAACGACCTGCTCGAAGGCTTCTTCAAAGTCACCGATACCACCGTAGGTGGCATACATGATCTTGCTCAGTTCCAGGTGCCACGCACCATCATCCCGTTCACGCACCTGAGCATTGAGTGACTCGCCGCGAAACTGCCCGGCCGCTCTTCGCGCGCCGGCTTCATCTGGAAATACCGCGTAAAACTCGATGGGATGGATCTGGCTGAAGTCAAAACCGCCTGCTTTCATCTGGCGCAGGACATTGCTGCTGATATCGTCGTGGCTGCTCATGAATCGTCCTCCCGAATAACGCAATGGATAGACTTTCCGTGCACTACGCACCCGCCGGCATGGCCGGGCAGATCGAGCTGATGCAAGACGCGAATGGAACAGGTGCAGCCCCGCAGAACAGGCCAACACCTCCCTGCAGCGTAGTGCCTGCGAGGGCACCACGCCAACTTGCGGGGTCAGGAAGCTTCTTGAATGCGGGTGATGACCACGCCGTTCTGCTCTTTGAGCCAGCGTGCAGTGGGCGACGGGGCGCGGTCCTGGAAGTCGTTGAGGTCCAACTCGTCCATGACGGGGAATAGATGCGAACGAATGGCGCGGGCCGCTTCCTCCTCGCTAGGGCACTGCTCACCGTGCAGTACCAGCGTGGTTGGCTCGCCTTTCTGGTCAGCAAAAATGACTTCCCACTCTTTCATCGAATAGCCCTCTCAAGCAGAGAACATCGGGTGTGATGCCTGTAAATGCTTGACCGTGGGCGGAGGGATTTGTTCAGTCAGTTGCAGCCAGTGGTGGGCTCATCGCCGGCAAGCCGGCTCTCACAGGGCGCCACTGTTCGTTGGTTCAGTGGCCTACCTGTGGGAGCCGGCTTGCTGGCGATGGGTTCAGTTCTTAGGTGTGCCGTGCACCACACCCGCCGTGTTATCCAGCAGGCTCTTGGTCGCCGTCTGGATGTAGGCCTCGAGCTGCTTGAGCATCTGCGGCTGGTCCGGGCTTTCGATCAGCTCGGCCTTGAACTCGCTGCCCAGCTGGTAGCGGTACATGCGCGGGGTCATGTCCTTGGACTCGATGAGGATGCGGTCACCCTGCACCAGGCCCACGATCTGCTCGCTGCCCGACGGTTTGATCATGCCCACGCCCTGGTCGCCCTCAGGCAGGTTGAGCAGGTCGCGGCCCCAGCACTGGTGGCGCGCCTGGCCACCAAGGCGGCCCATGATGGTCGGGACGATGTCGACCTGCGTACCCACGGTGTGGTTGACCGCACCGAACTTCTCCTGGATACCCGGGGCAATCAGCAGCAGCGGTACGTTGAAGCGACCCAGGTCGAGCTCGGTGACCTGCTGGTGGTTGCCGAAACCGTGGTCGCCGACGATGACGAACAGGGTGTCCTTGAAGTACGGCTCCTTGCGCGCCTTCTCGAAGAACTGGCCCAGCGCCCAGTCGGAATAGCGCATGGCGGTGAGGTGCTCGTCCAGGCGGCCCTGGCCGGTGACCTTCTCTACCGGCAGGTCCTTGGGCAGTGCATACGGCGTGTGGTTGGACAGCGTCTGCAGCAGTGCATAGATCGGCTTCTTGCCATCGTGCTTGGCCAGCTCCTCGTTACCACGGTCGAACATGTCCTGGTCGGACACGCCCCAGGTCGGGTCGGAGAACACCGGGTTGACGAAGTCGTTACGGCCAATGAAGGTGGTCATGCCTTGGTTGCCGAAGAACCCGGACTGGTTGTCCCAGGCAAAATCACCGTTGTAGACGTACACGTCGTCGTAGTCACGGGCACTGAGCAACGCTGGCAGGCCGGACAGCTTGTGGCCGCCTTCCGGGGTCTGCATCAGGTATTCGAAACCTGGCAGGTTGGGGAAGCAGGCCATGGTGGCGAACATGCCCTGGTGGGTATGCGTGCCGTTGGAGAAGAAGCGGTCGAACAGCAGCCCCTCTTTTGCCAGCTTGTCGAAGTACGGGGTGATGTTGTTCGGGCTGCCGAGTGCGCCTACCGAATGGCCGGCGAAGCTCTCCATGAGGATCACCACGACGTTCTTGACCGGCAGGGTACGCTCGGCCGGCGGCACGAAGTCACGGCGGATGGCGGCCTCGTCTGCGTCAACCAGGGTGTCGTGGGGGGTCAGCAGCTGTTCACGCACGGTCTGCGTGGCGAGGTTCTGCTCCAGTACCGGCTTCCAGATGTTGGCGCGGTCTTCGCCGAAGCGGCTCTTGGCAGCATCGATCAGGGTCAGGGTGCCGTTCAGGCCAAGCTGGTTGACGAAGTTGGAATCGGTGGTGAAGGCATCACCCCAGCGCATCGGCGGGCCTTGGCGCAAGGTGCCACGGGCGGCAACCACGGCCACCAGCAGAATCACCATGAACACCGCCAGGCGGTTGTACCACGGCGCCACGCGCTGCAGGCCATTGCCACGGGTCAGGCGGTCGATGCCCTTGAACAGCAGGCTCAGCAGCCAGGTGCCGAACAGCCACGCCAGCAGGTAGCGGACTACCGGGAAGCCGTACCAGAGCATGCTCATTACGGTTTTCGGGTCTTCCTTGATGTACTGGAAGACCAGGCCGTTGAGGCGCTGGTGGAATTCGCGGTAGAAGTCCATTTCCATCAGGCCGAGGAACATCACCACGCTCGAGGTGATGGTCAGCCAGAAGCGGAACAGGCCGCGCTGGGCCATGGCCCAAGGGCTCAGGATGGCCAGCAGCAGCGGAATGCTCAGGTACACCACCACCCGCAGGTCGAAGCGCAAACCGTTGAGGAAGCCCTCTGCGACCGTCGAGTAAGGGGTGTCGCCGATCATGTCGCTGTTGTAGATCAGCAGTGCCAGGCGAACCAGGCTGAGCATCAACATGATCACCAGGCCGCTGAGCAGCGTATAGGCCAGGTGCGATTTCAAGGTCGGCGTAAAAGCTCGCGCGCCCTGTTGCTTCAAGGCATCCGTGTTAGCCATGAATGGGGAGATCCTAGGATTGCGTGTTTGCGGGGATGGCGCCGGCGCTAGACCAACGCAGCATTGTGCGGGTGCGGATTCTGTTTAAACCAATGTGAAAATTTTGTCACGAGGCTGTTGCTGATTTTGTCAGTGCCAGCAAAGTGCCCTACCCGATCCGCACATTGCCCCTGGGCCCGGCAATCGCCCAGATCACCAGCCCGATCACAGGGAGCAAGGCGATCAGCAGTATCCACAGCACCTTGACCCCGACCTCCCTGCCACTCTTGATCACATTGAGAATGGCCCAGATGTCCAGGGCCAGAATGATCAGGCCAACCAGGCCGTTGAAAGTGGAACCCATGCCAAAACTCCCGTCGAAGGTGCATGCTGCACAGCATAGCCAGCTATCACGTCGATAGAAGGGAATCCTTGGCCTGCCCCACAGGTCACTGGATAAACTGCAGGTATTCATCGATTCGAGGTTCGCATGCCCCCAGCCCACACCCAAAGCGCTGCCCAACCCTCTTTGCTGAGCGCCTGGCGGCAACAGGTGGTGAACACCCCATGGCTCAGCGCAGGCCTTGGGGTCAGCCTGCTGGCGGTGATCGTGCTGCTGGCGGCAAGCTTCTGGAACGCCATCAATGGCGACCATGCCGACAACCTTCACCTGGCGCTGCTGGGCGGTTTGTCCGGCTTTGGCGCCACGGCGCTGGGTGCTGTGCTGGCCGTTGTACTGCGGGATGTCAGCGCGCGCAGCCAGGATGTAATGCTGGGCTTTGCTGCCGGCATGATGCTCGCCGCCAGTTCGTTCTCGTTGATACTGCCGGGCCTGGATGCGGCCCGCGAAATCACCGGCAGTGGCCCGGCTGCGGCCTTTACCGTGGTGCTGGGCATGGGCCTGGGCGTGTTGCTGATGCTCGGCCTGGACCGCTTCACCCCGCACGAACATGAAAGCACGGGCCCGTGCGGCCCCGAGGCGGAACGCATCAGCCGGGTGTGGCTGTTCGTGCTGGCGATCACCCTGCACAACCTGCCCGAGGGCATGGCGATTGGGGTGAGCTTCGCCAACGGTGACATGAACATCGGCCTGCCGCTGACCAGCGCCATTGCCATTCAGGACATTCCCGAAGGCCTGGCCGTGGCCCTGGCCTTGCGTGCAACCGGCTTGTCGAATTTAAAAGCAGCGCTGGTGGCAGTCGGTTCGGGGCTGATGGAACCGCTGGGCGCGGTGATCGGCTTGGGGATTTCCACTGGTTTTGCGCTGGCCTACCCGATCAGCATGGGGCTGGCGGCGGGAGCGATGATCTTCGTGGTGTCCCACGAGGTGATTCCCGAAACCCACCGTAATGGTCACCAGACGTCGGCGACCCTGGGCCTGATGGGCGGGTTTGCGGTGATGATGTTCCTGGATACGGCGCTGGGCTGATGGGTGCAGTGGCTGCACTGGCCCTATCGCCGGCAAGCCGGCTGCCACGCCGACCCCACCGAACCTGAGGGCGGTGATACCCCAGTGGGAGCCGGCTTGCCGGCGACAGGGCCAGTGCTGACAACCTGACTTCAGACGTGAACTGCGACCTTCAAGGCCTCCAGGGCCGGCTCGACCTTGATCCCCAGCTCGCTGCCCAACTCCAGCACGCGCGCCAGGTCGTTCTGGCCCACCATCACCACCTGCAGCTCGTCGTCGAGCAACTGGCTGAAGTTGAGCAACACATAACCGCCGCCCTCTTTGTTCAAGGCGCCCATCTGCACCTGAATGCGATTCAACGCCGTCAACGGCTCGGTACGCGCCAGCTGCTTGGGCTTGAGGTTGAACGGCACGCTCTTGTCGAACGAGTCACTGATCTGCTGGAACAGGTCCTGATAGCTGTCGGCCTGGAACACCACGGTGTCCGGCAGGCTGCCGAGCACAACCCACTCGCCCAGCGGGATCGGGAAGCTGTCGTCGTAGTTGATGTCCGGGTTGGCGGCAAGGAAGGTGGCGGGGTCGGCGTAAGCCTGGGCGGCTTCGTCGGCAATGCGCTCGATGTCTTCATCGCGCATGCAGCCGGCGGCGATGAGGCTGATGAATTCGAGCAACTGGTTTTTCATGAAGGGGGCCTGCGGCGGGTGAAAAGTCGCCTAGGATAGCCGCAAACGGCCCCCGACGGTTAGCCGGCCAGCGCCTGCAGGCGGGCAGCGGTGTCTGCAGCCCCCATGGTTTGCGCTGCCATCAGTGCAGTAGCGCCGCGCGCATCCTGGCGTGCCGGGTCGGCCCCAGCCGCCAGCAGGTATTCGAGAATCTCACTGCGGTTGAACATGGCCGCGAGCATCAGTGCAGTACGCCCGTCCTGTGCTGCGGCATCCACCGGCACGCCGTTTTCCAGCAGCAGGCGGATCATCGCCATATCGCCCTTGAACGCCGCGCCGGCGATTGGCAACTGGCCGTTGTCATTGGCGATCAACGGGTCGGCCCCATGGGCAAGCAGCACGGATACCGCCTGGTGGTGGCCGTGGTAACTGGCCAGCATCAGCAACGTGTCGCCTTTGTGGTTGCGCAGGTTGGCCGGCAAGCCACTGGCCAAAAGGCGCTGGAGCATTTCCCAATCGCCTTGGCGGGCCCGCTCGAAAACCTGCTCGGCGAATGCTGCGGTTTCTTCATCGGTCATGGCGGCGGGAGCGGGTTGGTCGGACACTTGAACCTCCTGGCAGAAAAGATTGCCTAATTGTTTGTCAGGCCTGCCAAGCGGGTCAAAGGTTCAGATTCTATGAGGCTGATAGGTGTTGCCCGCTTCGTGCAAATTGCATTGTGCAAAATGCACGACCATGCAGCCTGCACGGTCACCCCTCTTAAAAATTGTTACAAGTCACTGATTTTAAAGGACTTTTTCGAAACATAAGGATTGGCACGGTCACTGCAACCATCAACTCACGTCTGCCCACACATTCAGTTCAGGAGTTGATATGGACCTCATCCAGGAAAAGTTCGTCTCGGTGTTCTCGGCCTACCAGGTCACCACCCAGCCTCGCCCCGATGGCGGTGTCCTGCTGACCCTGCGCGCCGCTGACGGCAAGGTCACCCGCCGCGTGCTGACCTACGGGCAACTGCACAGCGCCGAGCAGCTGTCCTGGGCGATCAGCGCCATTCGCCGTGACCTGGCCGAGCAGGCCAGTGAGCTGCCGGTGATCACCATGCTGCAGAGCCAGCAGCGGTTTGCCCTGCCGACCTATCGCTAAGGTTTGTCTGCACCGGCCTGCACGTGGGCGAGCCCGCTGCCACAGGTACTGCATTGCCCATAGGGATGGCGGGGTACCTTTAGCGGCAGAGGGTTGGCCCACGTGGGGCCGGAGCGGACACTAAAACTCGTCCATCCCTGCGTACAGGCGAGCCGTTTCATCACCGGTAAACGTCGCGAGTGCGCCTTTCTCGTTGGCGAATACACGCAAGGCCAGGCAGAACGGATTGTCCCCCAGGTCCAGCCAACGCGGGCTGCCTGCCGGTATCACCAACTGATCCCCCTTCTCACACAGCACCGCATACACATACTCGCCCAAGCGCAGCCCGACTTGTACGCGGCCTGTCACCACGGCCAACACTTCATCAGCGTCATGCACATGCTCATCGCGCAGGGCGGCAGCCGAAGGCTCGGCACCGTCGCGGTTGAGCACGCTGAAGGCTTTGCTGCCCTGGGCGGTCATCAGTTGGTCGAGGTATTCACGGCAGATATCCAGCACTTCTTCCTGAGCACTGCCAGGGCGCACCCGCAGCGCCAGCGGGGTGTGGGTGAAACGCACGCCCTGCTCGGCCAAGGTGGCGGCGATATCGTCGTGGTGGGTCAGCACCTTGTTCGGCAAGGCCGGGCTGGACGGGTGGAATACACAGAGGATGCTCATCAGCGGCGGGTCCTGGTCGGTTTCGAACGAGTGGCAATGATAACGGCTGCCGCCAGCGCTGCGGCGCTGGCCATACCAAAGGTGAAGGTCGGGCCCAGCAATTTCCAGCTATAGCCTGAATACAAGGCACCCAGCGCACCGCCGGTACCCGACAGCGCCGCGTACAAGGCTTGGCCCTGACCTTGCTGGCGAGCGCCGAAGGTGGCCTGGACGAACGCGATGGAGGCGGCATGGAAGCAGCCGAACGTGGCCGCATGCAACAACTGAGCGAAGATCAGCACGCCCGGGTGGTCCGCCAGGTTACCCAACAGCAGCCAGCGCAGTGCCGCCAGGAGAAAGCTCAGCAACAGCACCTGCTGCACGCTGAACCGCGTGAAGATCCGGCTCATGGCCATGAACATCAGCACCTCGGCCACCACCCCCAGCGCCCACAACAGGCCAATCGCGCCGCGGCTGTAGCCCAGGTGTTCCAGGTGCAAGGTGAGGAAGGTGTAGTACGGCCCGTGGCTGAGCTGCATCAGGGCCACGCAGATGTAAAAGGCCACCACCCCAGGGGCCATCAACTGGCGCAGGAAGCCCCCCGCCTGGCGGTGCTCGCCCTGCTCCACCGGCTGGGCGTTGGGCACCCACAGGCTGGCGGCGACGATGCCGGCCATGATGGTCACCAGGGCGACCGGGTAGATATCCAGGCTCAACCACTCGAACAGGCGGCCCAACCCGACCACGGCCAGGATGAAACCGATCGAACCCCATAGCCGCACCTGGCTGTAGCGCCCGGTCTGGCCGTGCAGGTGGGCCAGGGTGATGACCTCGAACTGCGGTAGCACCGCGTGCCAGAAGAACGCGTGCAAGGCCATCACCAGCGCCAGCCAGGCATAACTCTTGCCGAAGAAGATCAGCGAGAAGGTGGCCAGGGTAGACAGAGCGCCCAGGCGTACGATCAGCAGCCGCTGGCCACTGCGGTCACCCAGCCAGCCCCACAGGTTGGGGGCGATGCAGCGCATCAGCATGGGGATCGCCACCAGCTCGCCGATGCGCGCCGGGGGGAAGCCGAGGTGGTCGAAGTACAGAGCGAGGAATGGGGCCGTCGAGCCCAGCAGGGCGAAATAGAAGAGATAGAAGCTGGACAGGCGCCAGTAAGGGATCGGGGGCATGGGGGGCTCCGCCAGGAGGGTTGCTGCCTGGACCGGCCCTTCGCGGGCAAGCCCGCTCCTACAAGGGCGACGCGATCCCTGTAGGAGCGGGTTTACCCGCGATGAGGCCGGTACAGACGATTCAAAGCTGGCGAAGCACCGGAGTACCGACCTTCACATCCGCATTCTGCCCACGGTGACGCAGCAGGTGATCCATCAGCACGATGGCCATCATCGCCTCGGCGATCGGCGTGGCGCGGATACCCACGCAAGGGTCATGACGGCCCTTGGTGATCACTTCGACCGGGTTGCCTTCGACGTCGATGGAGCGGCCCGGCACGGTAATGCTGGAGGTTGGCTTGAGCGCAAGGTGGGCAACGATCGGCTGGCCCGAGCTGATCCCGCCCAGAATGCCGCCCGCATTGTTGCTGAGGAAGCCTTCCGGGGTCATCTCGTCGCGGTGTTCGGTGCCGCGCTGGGCGATGCTGGCGAAGCCCGCGCCGATTTCCACGCCCTTGACCGCGTTGATGCTCATCAGCGCATGGGCAAGCTCCGCGTCGAGGCGGTCGAAGATCGGCTCGCCCAGGCCCGGCATGACGCCCTCGGCGACGACGGTAATCTTCGCGCCGACCGAGTCCTGGTCACGGCGCAGTTGGTCCATGTAGGCCTCAAGCTCTGGCACCTTGGCCGGGTCAGGGCTGAAGAAGGCGTTTTCCTCTACCGAATCCCAGCTCTTGAACGGGATTTCGATCGGGCCCAGCTGGCTCATGTAGCCGCGCACCTGGATGCCCTGGGTGGCCAGGTACTTCTTGGCGATGGCGCCAGCGGCCACGCGCATGGCAGTCTCACGCGCCGAGCTGCGCCCGCCGCCGCGGTAGTCGCGCTCACCATACTTGTGATGGTAGGTGTAGTCGGCGTGGGCCGGGCGGAACAGGTCCTTGATTGCCGAATAGTCCTTGGACTTCTGGTCGGTGTTGCGAATCAACAGGCCGATCGAGCAACCGGTGGTGCGGCCTTCGAACACGCCGGAGAGGATCTCCACTTCGTCGGCTTCCTGGCGCTGGGTGGTGTGCCGGCTGGTGCCGGGCTTGCGCCGGTCAAGGTCGTGCTGCAGGTCGGCGAGCGAGATTTCCAGCCCCGGAGGGCAGCCATCGACAATGGCGACCAACGCCGGGCCATGGCTTTCGCCAGCGGTGGTGACAGTGAACAGCTTGCCGTAGGTATTGCCGGACATGGACGCTCCGCGAGTCTGCCTGAGGTGAACGAGGCGGCCAGTATACGGAAAATTTCATCAGGAATGCTCGTCTGCACCGGCCCCTTCGCCGAACCTTCCCGCAGACATTGGGTCAAACTGCCATCTCCCCACGAAGTACCCCATGATGTCGCGCTTCGTCGCTTTGCTGTTCCTGCTGTTCACCGGCCTTGTCCAGGCCGCCGCGCCCACCGTGCTGCAACGCCCCATCGACCTCGACACCGGCCAGGGCGTGCTGCATGGCAGCCTGCTGTTGCCGCAACAGGCCACCCCGCCGCCGGTGGTGTTGATCATCGCCGGCTCCGGCCCCACCGACCGCGATGGCAACAACCCGGCCTCGGGGCGTATCGACAACCTCAAGCGCCTGGCCCTGCTGCTGGCCAACGAGCACATCGCCAGCGTGCGATACGACAAACGCGGGGTGGCCGCCAGCCAGCCGGCCACCCCCGATGAACGCAACCTCAGTGTCGAACGCTATGTTGCCGATGTCGTGGCCTGGAGCCGCAAGCTCAAGGCCGACCCACGCTTCGGCCCGCTGATCCTGGTCGGCCACAGCGAAGGCGCTTTGATCGCCAGCCTGGCCGCCGAGCAGGCCGGCGCCAGTGCGGTGATCACCCTGGCCGGCAGTGGCAGGCCCATGGCAGACGTGTTGCGCGAACAACTGGCACGGCGCATGCCACCCGCACAGCTGGCCCGCAGCAGCGCCCTGCTCGACCGCCTGCAGGCCGGGCAGACCACCCTGGACGTTCCGGCGCCTCTGCGCCAGGTGTTCCGCCCCAGCGTGCAGCCCTACCTGATTTCGCTGTTTCAGCAGGACCCGGCTCAAGCCTTCGCCCGCCTGCCCATGCCCGCGCTGATCGTCCAGGGCCGCAACGACATCCAGGTGGACGTCGCCGACGCCGAGCGCCTCAAGGCAGCGAAGCCCGATGCGCAGTTGGTACTGATCGACGGCATGAACCATGTGCTGCGCATCAGCCCCAAGGCCATGAGCCAGCAACGCGACAGCTACCTCAACCCGGAATTGCCACTGGCCCGTGAGCTGGGTGAGCGCGTGGTGACGTTCATTCACCAGCTACCCTCGGCGTAAGGCGATCGCCGCACAATGGCCTCAGGTCCTGGCCGATACGGCCGATAAGCTCGGTATTGGCCAGTATTTGAGACCGCCTTGATGACCGATGCCCCCGCCGCCGTAGAGCCGGCCGAAGAGCCGCAAGCCACGGACAGCGCCGCGCTGCCGTGGGCCGACCTTGCTGTCGAACATTTCCAGTTGCTGCGCCTGGCGCCGCTGCCCACCGACCGCAACAGCGGCGCGCGGCCGCTGCGCTTCGTCGAGTTCGGCCATGCCGAACGGCACGACAAGGCGCACAGCCTGTTGCGCATGGAGATCCGCCTGCCAGGGCAGAATGTGCGCAAGGAACAGAACCTGCTTGATGTGCGGGTCGATCACGCCGAACGGCTGGTCAGCATTGGCAGCGAAAACGGCCTGCAACTGGAGCCCCTGAACCGCGGCCTTGGCCGCTTCATGATGGCCCAGGCCGTGCAGTGGCTGCAGCGCAAGTGGTCGCACTACCGGGTCGAGGGGATGGCGCTGCCGAACAAGGATGCGCTCAACGAAGACACGCGCCTGCGCCGCGACCGGTTCATCGGCGCCACGGGCATTGAAGTGGAGTACGCCGACCCGCAGCACCTGAAAGGCCGCACTGTCGAGACCACGGTCGGCCAGCTCAAGGCTGGTTGGAACAGCGAGAAGGTGCAACGGGTTGGCATCCTCGATGCCGCCGGCATGCTGCAGCAGGCCGAGCAGAACCTGCTGGAGAAGGAAGCACAACTGCGCGAGCGCGATGAGCGGGTGGCCAAGTACCGGCGCGAAGACGGCGGGTTACGCTTTACCATCACCTGCCTGGTGGCGTTTGCGGTGTTCCAGGCGGGGCTGCTGATCTGGATTGCCACGCGCTAGCAACGCGGGGCCGCAGGGCGGCCCCAAGGCCTCGAATCAGACCCGCGCCTTGAACAGCTCCTGGTGCTGCCGGCATTGCTCCGCCGTCAGCATGAACACGCCGTGCCCGCCGCGCTCGAACTCAAGCCAGGCAAAGTCGACTTCAGGGTACAGCGCCTCGACATGCACCTGGCTGTTGCCCACCTCGACGATCAGCAAGCCCTTGTCGGTCAGGTGCTCGGCCGCCTCGGCGAGCATGCGCCGCACCAGGTCCAGGCCATCGTTGCCACAGGCCAGGCCCATCTCCGGCTCGTGGTGATACTCGGCCGGCATGTCGCCGAAATCCTCGGCATCGACATACGGCGGGTTGGACAGGATCAGGTCGAAACGCTGCCCCGGCAGGCCGGCAAAACCGTCACCCTGGACGGTGAACACGCGCTCGTCGAGGCCGTGGCGCTCGATGTTCTGGTTGGCCACTTCAAGCGCTTCGAAGGACAGGTCGGCCAACACCACCTCGGCCTGCGGGAACACCTCGGCAGCGACGATCCCGATGCACCCGGAGCCCGTGCACAGGTCGAGGATGCGCGCCGGCTCGTTGGCCAGCCAGGGCTCGAAGCGCTTTTCGATCAGCTCGCCGATCGGCGACCGAGGTACCAGCACGCGCTCGTCGACGATGAACGACATGCCGCAGAACCACGCCTCGCCCAGCAGGTAGGCGGTCGGCACGCGGTCTTCGATGCGGCGCTTGAGCAGGTGCTGCAGGCGTACGCGCTCGTCGTCCTCGAGCTGGCAGTCCAGGTAGCTGTCGGCTACCTCCCATGGCAGATGCACGGCGCCCAGCACCAACAGGCGGGCTTCATCCCAGGCATTGTCGGCACCGTGGCCGAAAAACAGCTCGTGCTCGTGGAAGCGGCTGACCGCCCAGCGGATATGGTCGCGCAGCGTGCGCAGACGAGATGTGATCACGGGGTACTCCTAATTCAGACCGTACAAAAGTCTAACAGCCCACACCGCACATTTGTTGCCGCGGATCGCCCTGCGGGTAGCCACAGGCCAGTAACTACGCTGGATGCGATGTCAACCATTCCCATTGGCGCCAAGGCAAGGGAGAATAGGTATACAAAAGCCCTTCCAAGGAGCCATTGATGTCCGTTCCAACCACGATGTTCCGCCTCACTGGCCGCGACTATCCGCCGGCCAAGCTGAGCCAAGCCAGCCTGATCGTCATCGATGCGCAAAAAGAGTACCTGAGTGGTCCGCTTGCGCTGTCGGGCATGGACGAGG
Organism: Pseudomonas sp. LFS044; assembly: GCF_047978245.1. Taxonomy (NCBI): domain Bacteria; kingdom Pseudomonadati; phylum Pseudomonadota; class Gammaproteobacteria; order Pseudomonadales; family Pseudomonadaceae; genus Pseudomonas; species Pseudomonas sp. LFS044. Next base: position 54,009 of record NZ_JBFPFX010000007.1, on the reverse strand, counting down.
CCGTGGCCAACATCGCCAGGTTGCTCGACGCCGCCCGCAAGGCCGGCCGTCCGATCATCCACGTTCGCCACCTCGGCACTGTCGGCGGTCGTTTCGACCCGCAGGGCGCTGCCGGTGAATTCATCCCGGGGCTGGAGCCACGCGACGGTGAAATCATCATCGAAAAGCGCATGCCCAATGCCTTCAAGAACACCAAGCTGCACGAAACCTTGCAGGAACTGGGTCACCTGGACCTGATCGTCTGCGGTTTCATGAGCCATTCCAGCGTCAGCACCACCGTGCGCCGGGCCAAGGACTATGGTTATCGTTGCACCCTGGTGGAAGACGCCTCGGCCACCCGTGACCTGGCCTTGAAGGACCGAGTGATCCCTGCCGCGCAGATCCACGCGTGCGAAATGGCCGTGATGGCCGATAACTTCGCCTGTGTCGCCCCGACCAACAGCCTGATCTAAGGCCGTTGAACTGACGACCGCCCGGCAACCGGGCGGAACCCAAGGGCGCGCCACGGGTCGAATTCCGGATGTCCACAGAGGAAATCGGAATGAAGCTCAAAGGCAGTTTCGACGCCAAGCGCCTGCGCCAGCGCGAACCGCGCAACTGGGGTGCCCGCCTGGCCGCCGGCCTGTCGGCGTTGCTGGCCACGTTCGGCGTGTTGCTGGCGATGGCCGGATTTGCCGGGCTGCTCGGTAATTACCCGGCCCTGGCCGAACTCAATGCCAACCGCCCGCTTGCCGGCACCCTGACCGTGGTCGGGTTGCTGCTGCTGTACCTGGGCGTGCGCTTTTGGCGGCGCAGCCGCATACGCCTGCGTCGGGGGCGAGAGTTGAACCTGTCGCCGCACCTGATGAAGAAGCACGACTGAAGGGTCCTCCAGGGGCGGTGCTGACGCCATTGGGCTGATCGCGTAAACTACGCCGCCCACGTGGAGGCATCATGCAAGACGACGATTTTTCCCTGTTCACCGCCGAGGTGCGCGGCGTCAAGCCGATCAAGCACGACCGTGCCGAGGTCGGCAAACCCAAGGCCGACCGCAAGCAGCTGGCCGGCCTGCGCCAGGCGGCGACCGTGCGCAGCGATCAAGCGCTGATGATTGACGGCCTGTCCGATCAATTTGTCATCGACGTGGGTGCCGAAGACGAGCTGATGTGGCGCCGCGACGGCGTGCAGGAAAGCCAGCTGCGCAAGCTCAAGCTCGGCCAGATCGCCTTCGAGGGCAGCCTCGACCTGCACGGCATGAGCGTAGAGAAGGCCCGCGAGACCCTCTGGGCCTTCATTGCCGAAGCCAACACGCTGGAAGTGCGCTGCGTACGCGTTACCCACGGCAAGGCTGCACGCCTAGATGGCAAGCGCCCGATGATCAAGAGCCACGTCAACACCTGGTTGCGCCAGCACCCGCAAGTGCTCGGTTTCGCCTCTTGCCAGGCCCGCCACGGCGGCACCGGTGCGGTGTACGTGATGCTCAAACGAACCATGATGGAAGGCCGCGACGAGTAACGCCACGCTTGCAGCGCGGGCTTTGCCGCCGTACCCTTCGTTTTTGCGATTTTTCCCACAGGTAGATACATGTCCCTGGAACAGAACTACACCGAGATCCTCAGCCAGATCGGCGAGGACGTCTCCCGTGAGGGCCTGCTCGACACGCCCAAGCGGGCTGCAAAGGCCATGAAGTACCTTTGCCGCGGTTATGAGCAGACGCTGGAAGAAGTGACCAACGGCGCGCTGTTCACCTCCGATAACAGCGAAATGGTGCTGGTCCGGGACATCGAGCTGTATTCGATGTGCGAACACCACATGCTGCCGTTCATCGGCAAGGCACACGTCGCCTACCTGCCCAAGGGCAAAGTGCTGGGCCTGTCGAAGGTCGCGCGGATCGTCGACATGTACGCCCGCCGCCTGCAGATCCAGGAAAACCTCAGCCGCCAGATCGCCGACGCCGTACAGCAGGTCACCGGCGCCGCAGGTGTGGCGGTGGTCATCGAAGCCAAGCACATGTGCATGATGATGCGCGGTGTAGAGAAGCAGAACTCGACCATGCTCACGTCGGTGATGCTCGGTGAGTTCCGCGAGAACGCCGCCACCCGCAGCGAGTTCCTCAGCCTGATCAAGTGATCGGCGAGTGACCCCGAGCCGACCCTGTGGGGTCGGCTTTTTCTTTTCAGGAGTTGCCCATGATCGTCAAAGCCCTGCGGGTCGGCCTCGGCCAGCTCATCGTGTTCGGCGACTGGATCAGCCGCCCGGCCAAGCGCAAGCGCGACGCCACGGCCCAGGCGCGCGTCGAACAAGAGGCCAAAGGCCTCGCGCTGTACCAGTTCCATGCTTGCCCGTTCTGCGTGAAAACCCGCCGGACGCTGCACCGCCTGAACGTGCCGGTGGCGCTGCGTGATGCCAAGAACGATGCGCAGCATCGCCAGGCCCTGCTCGAAGGTGGCGGCCGGGTCAAAGTGCCGTGCCTGCGGATTGAGGAGCAAGGCGAGGTGACCTGGATGTACGAGTCCAAGGCCATCATTGCCTACCTGGACAAGCGGTTCGCCTCGGCCTGATAACAGCTTCATCAGTACCGGCCCCATCGCCGGCAAGCCGGCTCCCACAGGATGACCACAATGTTGAATGTTGTGAGGTCTCGGTAGGAGCCGGCTTGCCGGCGATGGGGCCGGTAGACTCAGTCGACCATCGGTACGTGCCGAGGGTGCGCAGCCACCCGCTCCAGCCACGCCCTGACGCCCGGGTACTCGGTTAGGTCGAAGCCCCCCTGATGCGCCACGTGGGTGTACGCGTACAACGCCACATCGGCAATCGAATACTGGTCCCCCACCAGGTACGGCGTCATCTGCAGCTGCCGCTCCATCACCCTCAGCGCCTTGTAACCACCCTTGTGCAGCTTGCGGTATTCCTCCACGCGCTCGTCCGGCAGGCCCAGGTAAAACTGGATGAACCGTGCAACGGCAATGTAAGGCTCATGGCTGTACTGCTCGAAGAACTGCCACTGCAGCACCTGTGTACGCAGGCGCGGCTCGCTGGGCAGGTATTCGCTGCCATCGGCGAGGAAGTTGAGGATGGCGTTGGATTCCCACAGGCAGGTACCGTCCTCAAGCTTGAGCACCGGCACCTTGCCGTTAGGGTTCATGGCCAGGAATTCGGGCGTTTCGGTCTCGCCCTTGAGGATGTTCACCGGGTGCCATTCATATGGGCGGTCGAGCAAGCTCAGCATCAGCTTGACCTTGTAACAGTTGCCCGACTGGTAATCGCCATAGACCTTGTACATCGCCCCTCCCTCCCATGCAGTTGTGCAATCGTGCCCAATAGTTGGCGACTGTACGGCTAAAAGCAATGGCTGCTGTATGGCAAAGATCAAGGTTGCCCGCGTTAGTCTGAAAAAACTGCTTACACATGGACAAGGACTTACCCCATGACCGATGCCACTTCCGCACGCCTGCGGCCCCTGGCAGACAGCTCTCCGTCGGCGGTGGTCGCCGGCTTCATCGCCATGCTCACCGGTTACACCAGCTCGTTGGTGCTGATGTTCCAGGCCGGCCAGGCCGCTGGCCTGACCACGGCGCAGATTTCTTCGTGGATCTGGGCCCTGTCGATCGGCATGGCGGTCTGCAGCATCGGCCTGTCGCTGCGCTACCGCACCCCCATTACCGTCGCCTGGTCGACGCCTGGCGCTGCGCTGTTGATCACGAGCCTGGGCGGGGTCAGCTACGGCGAAGCCATCGGCGCCTATATCACCTGTGCATTGCTGGTGCTCATCTGCGGCCTGACCGGCAGCTTCGAGCGCCTGGTCAAACGCATCCCTGCCTCGCTGGCCTCGGCATTGCTCGCCGGCATCCTGTTCAAGATCGGCAGCGAAATCTTCGTCGCCGCCCAGCACCGCACGTTGCTGGTACTGGGCATGTTCTTCAGCTACTTGCTGGTCAAGCGCCTGTCGCCGCGCTATTGCGTGCTGGCTGCGCTGCTGGTGGGTACGGCGCTGTCCGGCGCCCTCGGCCTGCTGGACTTCAGCAGCTTCAAGCTGGAGGTGGCCACACCGGTGTGGACCACCCCCAGCTTCTCGCTGGCCGCCACCATCAGCATCGGCATTCCATTGTTTGTGGTGGCCATGACCTCGCAGAACATGCCCGGCGTCGCCGTGCTGCGCGCCGACGGTTATCAGGTGCCGGCCTCCCCACTGATTTCGGCGACCGGTTTTGCCTCACTCGTGCTGGCGCCGTTTGGCTCCCATGGGGTCAACCTGGCAGCGATCAGCGCGGCCATCTGCACCGGGCCACATGCCCATGAAGACCCGAGCAAGCGTTACACCGCTGCAGTGTGGTGCGGGATTTTCTACGGCATTGCCGGGGTGTTCGGCGCTACGCTGGCGGCTTTGTTCGCAGCGCTGCCGAAGGAACTGGTGTTGTCGATTGCAGCCCTGGCACTGTTCGGCTCGATCATGAACGGCCTGACCGTGGCCATGGGCGAGGCGCGTGAACGCGAGGCGGCGCTGATCACCTTCATGGTCACGGCGTCGGGTTTCACCCTGTTTTCGATTGGTTCGGCGTTCTGGGGGATTGTCGCGGGGGTGCTGACCTTGCTGATCCTCAACCCGCGCAAGGCCTGAATACGCTCGGCATTATCGCGGGGGCAGCCCCGCGACAGCGCCGTGTGGTCACTCCCGGCGGTAAGGCAGCATCTCCCGCGCCTGCTCGGCATACCCCTGTATGCCCACCCGCTCCTGCTGCAGGAAGTCCTCCACCGCCCGGCGCAACCCGGGGTGCAGCAAGTAATGCCACGAACGCGTCAGCACCGGCTCGAAGCCTCGAATCAGCTTATGCTCGCCCTGCGCCCCGGCATCGAAACGCTGCAGCCCTTCGGCGATGGCAAAGTCCATGCCTTGGTAGAAACAGGTTTCGAAGTGCAGCCGGTCAAACTCGTCCAGGCAGCCCCAATACCGGCCGAACAGGCTGTCGCCACCCACCAGGCTAAGGGCCATGGCAACATCGCGCCCACCCTGACGGGCCATGACCACCCGCAGCGCCTCGGGCATGCGCTCGGCCAGCAGGCTGAAGAATTCGCGGGTCAGGTACGGCGAGCGTCTGCGTACGGCATAGGTGTTGGCATAACACAGGTAGACAAAATCCCATTGAGCCTCGTCCAGCTCATCGCCGCGGTACCAGCGAAAATCGATGCCCTGCCCTGCCACCTGTTCACGCTCCTTGCGCATCTGCTTGCGCTTGCGTGAACTCAGGCTGTCGAGAAAGTCCTGGAAGTCCCGGTAGTTTCGGTTGCGCCAGTGGTACTGGCAGCCCAGGCGCTCCATCCAGCCGGGCAGGCCGGCAAGCTGGGTATCCAGGCCTTGGTCGGTGAAGTTGATGTGCGCCCCGGAAAGCCCGGCCTTCCTCAGGTACTCGGGCAGGGCCTGGAGCACGAGCAAGCCGTCGGCCGGGTCGGCCGCGAGCAGCCGCGGGCCACTGACCGGGCTGAACGGCACGGCGCCGAGCAGCTTGGGGTAATAGGCGATACCCGCGCGTTCGCAGGCATCGGCCCAGCCATGGTCGAACACATACTCACCGTACGAATGCCACTTGCGGTACGCCGGCAACAGCGCCCGCACTTGCCCGTCACGCTCCAGCACCAGGTGCTCGGCGGCCCAGCCATTGGCCGGTGCAACACTGCCGCTGTCTTCCATGGCGCTCAGGAACGCGTGGCGCAGGAAGGGCTGGCCGGCAGGCACCAGGGCGTCCCAGGTCGCCGCGGGCAGGTCACGCAGATGGGCAAGGCTGTAGAGGCTGGTCACGGTTTCGACTCGCATGCTGAAGGCACCAGTATCAGGAATAACAGCCGCCCACTCAAATGACGAATGCCTGGCTGATCCTTTTATTCTCAATTACTTAACCGCAGTGCCACTAATTAGACATTAATCTGTCATTGCCCCCCGCAATACTTGCGCCTGTTTTCCGGAACCCCAGAACCTGTCTATTCAGGCCCTTTCCGAAGACATGCCAACACGGGGCGGGCGCTGAGCCTCCCCAATTTTTTTCAGTAGGGAGAACCTTATGCGTCTTGTTTCTACACTTACCGGAGTGAGCCTCACCGGCATGATGCTGGCTCTGAGTACTCCGGCCAGTGCTGCTGTCGACGCCAAGCTGCTCGAAATGCTCCGCGCCAACGGCTCGATCAATCAGGCGCAGTACAACGAACTGCAGGGCGACCTGGCAAAAGAAACCAAGGAAAAGGCCGACCAGAAAGCTCAGTCCGAACGTATGAGCTCCTTTGAACAGAAAGTGGCATGGGCCGCCAAGACCCAGATCAAGGGCGATGTGCGCCTGCGCTACGAAGACGTCAACGTCGACGACCCAAACAGCAGCAGCGGCAACCAGGACCGTCAGCGCGTGCGTGCCCGCGTCGGTTTCTACAGCGAGATCAACCCGCAAGTCGACGCTGGCGTGCGTATCGCCACCGGCAGCAGCGCCGACCGCCGCTCCACCAACCAGAGCTTCGACAACTATTTCGACAAGAAGTCGCTGTGGGTTGACCTGGCCTACCTGGACTGGCACCCGACGGCTATCCCGAACCTGCACCTGATCGGCGGCAAGATGCAGCAGCCTTGGGTGAACATGGGCGACATCATCTGGGACAGCGACATCAACCCGGAAGGCGTGGCAGCCACCTACAAGGCTGATCTGGGCGGCGCCGAGGTATTCGCCAGCGCTGGCCAGTACACCCTCAAGGACAACGTGGACGGCGACGGCGTGCAGTACAAGCATGACGCCCAGGTCTACCACGCGCAGTTGGGCACCAAGTTCGCGCCAGTCGATGCGTTGAAGGTCACCGTGGGTGCGAGCATCTACGGCTACGACAACGACAAGGAAGCGGCCATCCTGCAGTCGTTCGGCAACACCACCAACGAGTTCAACCTGGTGGAAGGCTTCGGCCAGCTCGACTTCACCGGCTTCGCCATCCCACTGTCGGCCTACGGCCAATACGTGAAGAACACCGAGAGCACCGATGGCGAAGACCAGGCTTGGCTGGCCGGTCTGAAGACCAAGGTTGGCGCCTGGAGCCTGGATTACAACTACCGCGATGTGCAGCGTAACGCCGTGGTCAGCCTGTTCACTGACTCCGACTTCGGCAACGGTTTCACCGGCTCGCGTGGTCACAAGTTCAAGGTCGGTTACGAAATCGACAAGAACTTCTCGCTGGGGGCTGCTTACCTGATGGCCAAGACCGACCTGTCGCAGCTGCCGAACAGCAATGCGGATGTCGACACCTTGCAGGTGGACCTGGAGGCCAAGTTCTAAGCTGCAACGCCTTTGCTTCAATCGAGGCGGGAAATGCCGACCCCATCCGGCGCTTCCTGCCTTTTTTTGTCTGCAAGAAATGCGTCGGCCCCATCGCCGACAAGCCGGCTCCCATGGGGACGCCACGATGCTCCAGCTGTGTGGGGTCCCTGTGGGAGCCGGCTTGCCGGCGATGGGGCCGACGCGGCAGGTCAGCGTTTACGCAGAATCACGCTACCAATCGAATACCCCGCCCCAAACGAGCTCAACACGCCCAGCGAGCCCGTGGCCAGGTCATCCTGATACAAGTGGAAGGCAATCACCGACCCCGCCGAACTGGTGTTGGCATAGCGGTCGAGAATCACCGGTGCATCTTCCTCGGCCACTTCACGCCCCAGCAGCTTCTTGACGATCAGGTGGTTCATGCTCAGGTTGGCCTGGTGCAACCAGAAGCGTTTCACGTCGGACGGCTGCAGGTCGTTCTCGCCCAGGTGCTTGCCGATCAGTTCCGCGACCATCGGGCAGACTTCCTTGAACACCTTGCGGCCTTCCTGCACGAACAGCTTGTCACGCGCGCCAGCGCCCTCTTCCGCCGCGCGGTTGAGGAAGCCGAAGTTGTTGCGGATGTTGTTGGAGAATACGGTCTGCAGCTTGGTGCCGAGGATGTCGAACTGGTGCGCCGAGGTGGCCAGGTCGGCCCGCTCCACCAGTACCGCGGTGGCGGCATCACCGAAGATGAAGTGGCTGTCGCGGTCACGGAAGTTCAGGTGCCCGGTGCAGATTTCCGGGCTGACCACCAGCAGTGCGCGGGCCTGACCCAGCTGCACGCTGTTGGCGGCAGTCTGGATGCCGAACGTGGCCGACGAACAGGCAACGTTCATGTCGAAGGCGAAGCCCTGAATACCTAGCGCTTGCTGCACTTCGATGGCGATGGCCGGGTACGGGCGCTGCAGGTTGGAGCAGGCGACGATCACCCCGTCGACATCGGCGGCCGTGCGGCCGGCGCGCTCCAGAGCCTGGCGCGCGGCGGCAACGCCCATCTCGCAGAGGATCGACTGCTCGTCGTTGGAGCGCTCCGGCAGGCGTGGTTTCATGCGCTGCGGGTCGAGGATGCCAGCCTTGTCCATGACGAAACGGCTCTTGATGCCCGAGGCCTTTTCGATGAATGCAGCGTCGGACATTGGCGCTGCCTCGACCTCGCCACGCTCGATGGCAGCGGCATTGTCGAGGTTGAACTGCTGCGCCCAGGCGTTGAAGGACGCCACCAGTTCTTCGTTGGAAATGCTCTGGGCCGGGGTATACAGGCCGGTGCCGCTGATCACGACGTTATGCACGGTCGTTCCTCTGGTCAAAGGCCATCGCCACGGGGCGCTGGCTGGAAAATGCGTAATGGCACTTTAGTGCCAGATCAAGGGCGAGGGCGCGGCCCTCGTTCGCGGGTAAACCCGCTCCCACAGGGGCTGTATGGCCAGCCCCAAATAGGATCAATATTGCCACATCTTCTGGGGTTTAGGCTTCCACCTGAGACCACTGTTTGCTGAGACGCTTGTCAGAAATCGGCACTTTCGTGCCCAACTGCTGGGCAAACAGCGACACCCGATATTCCTCCAGCAACCAGCGGTACAAGGCCAGCTGCTCGTCACGCTTGCCCTCCTGGGCATGCTTGTCGGCACGGGCCTTGTACTGGGCCCAGAGGTTGCTCAACTCAGCGCTCCACACCCGGTCCTTCTGCACCTGGCTGCCCAGCTTCTCGAGGCGTAGTTCCACCGCTTTCAAGTAGCGCGGCAACTCCTTGAACCAGGCTGCGGGCGTTTCGCGCACGAAGCCCGGATACACCAGGTTGGCCAACTGTTGCTTGATGTCGTTGAGCGCCACCGCCTGGCTCAGGTCGATCTTGCCCTTGAAGCGCTTCTGCAGGCCGTGCCACAGCTTCAGCACTTCCAGCGTCTGGCGGGCCAGGCGCTCGGCATGCTCGGCCCAGCTACCGCGCTTGCGCTCGGCCAGGCCGGCCAAGGCGGCGCCATCACGCGGCAACGTGGCTTCGCCTTCGAGGATGCAGCTGTCCAGGCTCGCCAGCAGGATGTCCTCGACCAGCGCCTCGACACGGCCCAGTTCGCGGTACAGCAAGCCCAGCTCGGTCAGACCCGGCAGCTTGCCACGGAGGAATTTGGCCGGTTCCGCCAACTGCTGCAGCAGCAGGCGCTGCAAGGCGCGGCGGTGCTGGAACTCGGCTTCGGCCTGGGTCGAGAACCGCCCTTCGTGCACGCTGCCGCTCTGCTCCACCAGCGCCGGGTAGACGGTCATCGACAGGCCGGCAATCTTCTGCTGGGCGGTCTGCTTGACTTCGGTGAAGGCCTTGGCCTGCACCGGCTGCTCAGCCTTGTCGTTGCGCGGCACCGCTAGCGCCGCCTGGCTGGCGGCGGCGAAACGCGCGGTCAGCTCGGCGAGGTCGCGGCCTTCGCCGAGGAACTTGCCGTCACCGTCGACCACTTCGATGTTCATGCGCAAATGGCCTTCGACCAGGCCGACCGATTCCGCCCAGGCCTCGTCGGGCACGCGTGCACCGGTCATGCGCAGCAGCTCCTGGCCCAGGGCCTGGGGCAGCGCGCCCTGGCCGAAGGTCATGCGTGCCAGCGACGCCTTGACGAAGTCCGGCACCGGCACGAAGTTTTTGCGCAGCGCCTTGGGCAGGTTGCGCACCAGGGCCACGCACTTGGCTTCGATCAAGCCCGGCACCAGCCACTCCAGGCGCTCGCCCGGCAGGCTTGGCAACAGCGGCGCCGGCACCCGCACCGTGACGCCGTCACGCGGATGGCCCGGCTCGAAGTGGTAGCTCAGCGGCAGGCGCAGCTCGCCCAACTGCAGGCTGTCCGGGTATTGCGCCGCCGTGACTTCGCTGGCTTCGCGGGCCAGCACGTCTTCCTCGCGCATGATCAGCAGGCTGCTGTCCTTCTGGCTGCCCATGCGGTACCAGCTGTCGAAGGTTGCGGTCTGGTGGATCTCGGCCGGCAGCCGCGCTTCGTAGAAGCCGTAAAGGGTTTCTTCGTCGGCCAGAATGTCGCGCCGACGCGCCTTGGCTTCCAGTTCGTCGAGCTCTTCGAGCAGGCGCTTGTTGGCGGCCAGGCACTTGGCGCGCGACTGGATCTGGCCCCCGACGAGCCCTTCGCGGATGAACAGTTCACGCGACGTGACCGGGTCGATCGGACCGTAATGCACCGGGCGGCGGCCGACCAGGATCAGGCCGTAAAGGGTGATCTGCTCGAAGGCCACCACCTGCCCGCGCTTCTTCTCCCAGTGCGGTTCGAAATGGTTCTTCTTGACCAGGTGGGTTGCCAGCGGCTCGATCCAGTCGGGCTCGATCTTGGCGACCATGCGCGCATACAGCTTGGTGGTCTCGACCAGTTCGGCGGCCATCACCCACTGCGGGCGCTTGCGGCCGAGGCCCGAAGACGGGTGCACCCAGAAGCGCCGCTGGCGGGCTCCCTGGTAGTCGCCCTCCTCGGTCTTGTGGCCGATCTGGCTGAGCAGGCCGCTGAGGATGGCCTTGTGCAGCTTCTGGTAGTCAGACGGTTCCTTGTTCACCGTCAACTGCAAGTCACGGCAGATCAGCGCCAGCTGGCGATGCGCGTCGCGCCATTCGCGCAGGCGCAGGTAATTCAGGAAGTGCTTGCGGCACCAGTTGCGCAGCGGGTTGGCGGTCAGGGCCTGGCGCTGCTCCTCGAAACCACGCCACAGGTTGACCAGCGCGGCGAAGTCGGAATCGACGTCCTTCCACTGGGCATGCGCCTGGTCCGCGGCCTGCTGGCGCTCCGGCGGACGCTCGCGCGGGTCCTGCACCGACAGCGCACTGGTGACGATCAGCACTTCCTGCAGGCTGCCCAGGCGGGCGCCCTCGAGCAGCATGCGGCCCAAGCGTGGGTCGATCGGCAAGCGCGCCAATTGGCGGCCCAAGGGTGTCAGCTGGTTCTCGCGGTTGACCGCCGACAGCTCCTGCAGCAGGTTGAAACCGTCGCTGATGGCCTTGCCATCTGGCGGCTCGATGAACGGGAAGGCATCGATGGCGCCCAGGCGCAGGTGGAGCATCTGCAGGATCACCGCCGCCAGGTTGGTGCGCAGGATCTCGGGGTCGGTGAACGCCGGCCGGCCGTTGAAGTCCTCTTCGCTGTACAAGCGGATGCAGATACCGGGCTCGACCCGGCCGCAGCGGCCTTTGCGCTGGTTGGCGCTGGCCTGGGAAACGGCTTCGATCGGCAGGCGCTGGACCTTCGCCCGGTAACTGTAGCGGCTGATGCGCGCGGTACCGGTGTCGATCACGTAGCGGATGCCCGGCACGGTCAGGGATGTTTCCGCCACGTTGGTGGCCAGCACCACACGGCGCCCGGTGTGCGACTGGAAGATGCGCTGCTGCTCGGCCGGCGACAAGCGCGCGTACAGCGGCAGAATCTCGGTATGGCGCAGCTGGGCCTTGCGCAGAATCTCCGCTGCGTCGCGAATTTCACGCTCACCCGGCAGGAACACCAGCACATCGCCAGGGCCCTTGCCCTCGCTGCGCTCGTGGTGGGCGATTTCGTCGAGGGTGGCGAGGATGGCCTGGTCAACGGTGAGGTCTTCCTCGACCTGGTTGCCCTCTTCGTCCTGCTCGCTGGTCAGCGGGCGGTACCAGGTGTCCACCGGGTAGGTGCGGCCGGACACTTCGATGATCGGCGCGCCATCGAAATGCTGGGAAAAACGCTCCAGATCAATGGTCGCCGAGGTGATGATCAGCTTCAGGTCCGGGCGGCGGTGCAGCAGGGTCTTGAGGTAGCCGAGCAGGAAGTCGATGTTCAGGCTGCGCTCATGGGCCTCGTCGACGATGATCGTGTCGTAACGCTCGAGAAAGCGATCGTGCTGGGTTTCGGCCAGCAGGATGCCATCGGTCATCAGCTTGACCAGGGTATTGGCATCGCTCTGGTCCTCGAACCGCACCTGGTAACCGACCAGCCCGCCCAACGGCGTGCCCAGCTCTTCGGCAACCCGCGCGGCCACACTGCGAGCGGCGATCCGGCGCGGTTGGGTGTGGGCGATCAGGCCATGGCTGCCGCGGCCCAGTTCCAGGCAGATCTTGGGCAACTGGGTAGTCTTGCCCGAACCGGTTTCGCCGGCGATCACCAACACCTGGTTTTCCGCCAACGCCTTCTTGATCTCGTCGCGCTTGGCGGCAATCGGCAGGCTGTCGTCGTAGCGGATGCGCGGCACGCTTTCCTGGCGCGCGGTAACCTGGGCGCAGGACGCCTGGACCTTCTCCACCCACTGCGCCAGCTTGGCCTCGTCGGGGCGCTTGCGCAGCTCGTGCAGTTGCCGGCGCAGGCGATGGCGGTCGGCGATCATGGCGTGGTCGAGGTTTTGCAGCAGTTTGTCGATAGCGTGGTCAGTCATGGGGCTTTTTAGTGATGCAGGTGAGCCTGCTTTTTCATGATCGGCATTCTTGAGGGCGCGATTGTCGCAGATTCGAGGGTGCTTTGCTGGCTGGACTGGCCCTATCGCCGGCAAGCCGGCTGCCACTGGACCTGAACGTTGTGGGGTACCTGTGGGAGCCGGCTTGCCGGCGATAGGGCCGGTGCAGACCGCACATATGTTTAGTGAAGCCCGATGTAAAGGTTGCCATTCACTGCTTTAATCAACCTTACGCCGCATGTGAGTATCCAGGGATGACCCCCGACCAGCCCATCGCCCCGCCGCTTCCCCGCCCTTCCCTCGCGAAGGCCCGGACCCGCGCCGGCGAGAATCCGCTGGTGCATGTGATCCTCGCCTTCTGGGCCCTGTGGCACTGCCGTCACGCCCGCCCACCGGATACTTCGCTCACGCTTCACTGACCAGACCCGGCCGCCATCAGGCCGATTGACTCAGCTGGACCGCCCCTGCGCGGCGGTCCTGTGCGCCCACGAGCGAACCCATCATGCACTTTGCACCTGTAGAGCACGCCAGCCGTTTCCTTGCCGAAAACCCTGATATCGAGCTGTTCGAACTGTTCATCCTCGACGCCAACGGCGTGCCGCGCGGCAAGTTGCTGCACCGCGACGAGCTGTTGGCCGTATACCAGAGCGGCCGCCCGCTACCCAGCACCATCCTGGGCCTGACCCTGAACGGCGATGACGTGGAAAACTCCGGCCTGGTGTGGGACGTCGGCGACATCGACTGCCGCGCCTATCCGCTGGAATGCAGCCTGGTGCGCCTGCCCTGGCGCCGTATACCGACCGCCGCCGTGCAGGTCAGCATGCACCCCAGCGAAGGCCTGCCTGCCAGCGTCGCCGACCCGCGCCATGTGCTGCTGCGCACCATCGAAGCGCTCAACGCCGACGGCTACTACCCGGTGATGGCCTGCGAGCTGGAGTTCTACCTGCTTGACCAGAAACGCGATGCCCAAGGCCGCCCGCAACCGGCGCTGGACAACGACGGCGGCCGCCCGCGCAGTACGCAGGTCTATGGCTTGCGTGAGCTGGAACAAATCGAACCGTTCCTTGCCGACCTTTATGCTGCCTGCAAAGCCCAAGGCATCCCGGCGCGCACGGCCATTTCCGAATACGCCCCAGGCCAGGTGGAAATCACCCTGGAGCATGGCGATGCACTGCAAGCCATGGACCAGGCCGTGCGCTACAAACGCCTGGTCAAAGGTGTCGCGCATGCCCATGGCATGCAGGCGTGCTTCATGGCCAAGCCCTTCGCCGACCTGGCCGGCACCGGCATGCACATGCACCTGAGCCTGGCCGACAGCGCCGGCAACAACCTGTTCGCCAGCGAAGACAAGGCCGGCACCCCGCTGCTGCGCCAAGCGGTGGCGGGCATGCTGCGCCACCTGCACGACTCGCTGCTGCTGTTCTGCCCCAACGCCAACTCGTTCCGCCGCTTCCAGGCCAACAGCTATGCACCGCTGGCGCCCACCTGGGGCGTCGACAACCGCACCGTCAGCCTGCGCGTGCCCGGTGGCCCGGCCAACAGCCGGCATGTCGAGCATCGCATCTGTGGCGCCGACGCCAACCCTTATCTGGCCGCTGCGGCGATTCTGGCGGCAAGCCACCGTGGCATCCGTGAACAGCTCGACCCGGGCGCACCGGTTGAAGGCAATGGCTACGCACAGGCGACCGAGCACCTGCCCACCGACTGGCTGACCGTGCTCGATGCCCTGGAGCGTTCGGAGTGGGCGCGCGAAGCGCTCGGCGGCGACTTCCTCGGGGTTTATCTAAAGGTCAAACGCGCCGAGTACCGCCAGTTCATGGCCGAAGTCAGCGAACAGGACTGGCGCTGGTACCTGCACCAGGCCTGAGCCCCACCCCATTCAGAACAAGGAACACCCATGAACGCAGCAGTGAACAACGGCCCGGCCCAGCGTGCGCCGTCCTACTACAGCGCCACCCTCAACGACCACACCCAGTACCCGCAACTCAAGGGCACCGTGCACGTCGACGTGGCCATCATCGGTGGTGGTTTCACCGGCGTGGCCACCGCGGTGGAACTGGCCGAACGCGGCCTCAAGGTGGCGATCGTCGAAACCAACCGCATCGGTTGGGGTGCCAGCGGCCGCAATGGTGGGCAGGTCACGGGCAGCCTGTCTGGCGATGAAGCCATGCGTACACAGATGCGCAACCGCCTGGGCAGCGAGGTGGACGATTTCATCTGGCACCTGCGCTGGCGCGGGCACCAGATCATCGAGCAGCGGGTCGAGCGCTATGGCATCGACTGCGACCTCAAGCGTGGCCACTTGCACGCGGCGATGAAACCTTCGCACCTGGACGAACTGCGCGACTTCGAAGCCCAAGCGCAGCGCCGCGGCATGGGCGCACAGGTGCAGATGCTCGACCGCAGCGCCGTTGCCGAACACCTGCAGAGCCCGCTGTACCTGGGCGCGCTGAAGAACCTGCGCAACCTGCACCTGCACCCGCTGAACCTGTGCCTGGGCGAGGCGCGTGCCGCCCATGCGCTGGGCGCACTGATCTTCGAAAACTCCGAAGTGCTGGACATCATTCATGGCCCGCGCCCAGCGGTGGTGACCGCCCATGGCCGTGTCGAGGCGCGCCAGGTGATGCTGGCCGGCGACGTTTACCACAAGCTGGAAAAACGCCAGCTCAAGGGCAAGATATTCCCCGCCATGGGCGGCATCGTCACCACCGCACCGCTGGGTGAACTGGCCGAACAAATCAACCCGCAGGACATGGCGGTGTACGACTGCCGGTTCGTGCTCGACTACTACCGCCTGACCGCCGACAAACGCCTGCTGTTCGGCGGTGGTGCGAACTATTCAGGCAAGGATTCGCGGGATATCGCCGGCGAACTGCGGCCGTGCATCGAACGCACCTTCCCGGCGCTCAAGGGGGTGCCGATCGAGTTCCAGTGGAGCTGCGCGATGGGCATCGTGGTCAACCGCATTCCGCAGTTGGGCAAGCTGTCGGACAACGTCTGGTACTGCCAGGGTTATTCGGGCCATGGCATTGCCACCAGCCACATCATGGGCGAGATCATGGCCGAGGCGCTGACCGGGACGCTTGAGAAGTTCGACACCTTCGCGGCGTGCAAGCACATCAAGGTGCCGATGGGGGACGTGCTGGGGAATCCGCTGTTGGCGGCGGGGATGTGGTACTACCAGATGCTTGAGAAATTGCGCTGATCGTACCGGCCTCATCGCCGGCAAGCCGGCTCCCACAGAGGCGGCGCAGCCCTTGAAAACTGCGCTTGGCCTGTGGGAGCCGGCTTGCCGGCGATGAGGCCAGCAAGGCCGATCAGGCGATCTTCTTCAACCCTTGCTTCTTCAGTTCTTCATCACGCAACTCACGACGCAGGATCTTGCCCACGTTGGTGGTCGGCAACGCATCGCGGAACTCGATGTAACGCGGCACCTTGTAGCCCGTGACGTTGGCACGCATGTGCTCCATCACCTGCTCCTTGGTCACGGTCATGCCTGGCTTGACCACGATGAACACCTTGATCAGCTCGCCCGACTTCTCGTCCGGCACGCCGATCGCGGCGCATTGCAGTACGCCCGGCAGGCCCGCCAGCACATCTTCCAGTTCGTTGGGGTACACGTTGAAGCCCGAGACCAGGATCATGTCCTTCTTGCGGTCGACGATGCGCATGTAGCCGTCCGGCTGGATCAAGGCGATGTCACCGGTCTTCAGCCAGCCTTCGCTGTCGAGAATCTCGTGGGTGGCCTCTTCACGCTGCCAGTAGCCCTTCATCACCTGCGGGCCCTTGACGCACAGCTCGCCCACTTCGCCCAGCGGCAGTTCGTTGCCACTGTCATCGATGACCTTGCACAACGTCGAGGGCACCGGGATACCGATGGTGCCGACCTGGTTGGCCTCGGCCGGGTTGACTGCCGCCACCGGGCTGGTCTCGGTCATGCCGTAGCCTTCGCAGATGGCGCAACCGGTGACGGTCTTCCAGCGCTCGGCCACGCTCAATTGCAGGGCCATGCCACCGGACAAGGTGATCTTCAGTGCAGAGAAGTCCAAGGCACGGAACGCCTCGTTGTTGCACAGCGCAACGAACAGGGTGTTGAGGCCTACGAAGCCGCTGAACTTCCACTTGCCCAGCTCCTTGACCATCGCTGGCAGGTCACGCGGGTTGCTGATCAGCACGTTATGGTTGCCGATCAGCATCATCGCCATGCAATGGAAGGTAAACGCATAGATGTGGTACAGCGGCAGCGGCGTGATGAGGATCTCGCAGCCTTCCTGCAGGTTCGCGCCCATCAGTGCGCGGCATTGCAGCATGTTGGCGACCAGGTTGCGGTGAGTCAGCATCGCGCCCTTGGCGACACCGGTGGTGCCGCCGGTGTACTGCAGCACGGCGACATCATTGGCTTGCGGGTTGGCCTCGGTGACCGGCTGGCCCTTGCCCTGCGCCAGCGTATCGTTGAAGCGGACGGCATTGGGCAGGTTATAGGCCGGCACCATCTTCTTCACGTACTTGATCACGCTGTTGATCAACAGGCGCTTGAGCGGTGGCAGCAGGTCGGCCACTTCGGTGACGATGACGTGCCTGACCTGGGTCTTGGGCACCACCTTCTCGGCCAGGTGCGCCATGTTGGCCAGGCACACCAGCGCCTTGGCACCGGAGTCGTTGAATTGGTGCTCCATTTCCCGCGCGGTATACAACGGGTTGGTGTTGACCACGATCAGGCCGGCGCGCATGGCGCCGAACACCGCTACCGGGTACTGCAGGACATTCGGCAGCTGCACGGCAATGCGATCACCCGGCTTGAGGTCGGTGTGCTGCTGCAGCCAGGCCGCAAAAGCGCCCGACAGGGCATACAACTCGCCGTAAGTGATAGTCTTGCCCAGGTTGCTAAAGGCCGGTTTGTCGGCAAAGCGTTGGCAGGATTGCTTGAGTACCGCCTGGATATTGGGGAATTCGTCAGGATTGATTTCCGCCGTAATCCCGGCTGGGTATTTATCCTTCCAAAAATGGTCGATCATGGAAGCCCACTCCTTCAGCAACAGCGAAGTTCGATTCACGCGTCGATGCGTTTATTATTGATATGAGATGGCGGTTCGTTGCAAACCGAAACATCTGAAAGCGGGCCGAGCGTAACAGCTTTGCCGAGGGTCGCCTAGAGGCCAAATCAGGCCTTGCGGTCATAAAAATGACTCAATGAACAATACAGGTCATTTTTAGAGTATTTAACTTAAAGCTACGGAATTCGAGCTGCAAGCTGCGAGTTAGAGCGACGCGCGCCACTTTACTCGCAGCGTGAAGCGTGGGGCCGCCTTACGCGATATCGCGCAACTCGCGCCGCAGGATCTTGCCCACCGGCGTCATCGGCAACGACTCGCGCAGCACGATGTGCTTGGGCACCTTGTAGCCGGTGAAATTGGCCTTGCAGTAAGCCTTGAGCTCATCGACGCTCAGCCCGCCCTCGCGCGCTACCACGAACAACTTCACCGCCTCGCCCGAACGCTCGTCCGGCACGCCGATGGCAGCGCAGTTGGCCACCTGCGGGTGCCCCATGATCACGTCTTCGATTTCGTTGGGGTACACGTTGAAACCCGAGACGATGATCATGTCCTTCTTGCGGTCGACGATACGGGTGAAGCCGTCAGGGTCGATCACGGCAATATCACCGGTCTTGAACCAGCCCTGCGCATCCAGGCACTGGGCGGTGGCTTCGGGTTGCTGCCAGTAGCCCTTCATCACCTGCGGCCCTTTGATGCACAGCTCGCCCCGCTCGCCCAGCGGCAGCTCGTTGCCGTCATCGTCGATGACCTTGAATGCGGTATCGGCGACCGGTATGCCCACCGTGCCAAGCCGCGCCAACTGGCCGTAAGGGTTGGTGCTGGCGACCGGCGAGGTTTCGGTCAGCCCGTAACCTTCGACGATGCGGCAACCCGTGAGGCTTTCCCAGCGTTCGGCGGTGGCCTTGACCAGTGCCGTACCGCCAGAGTTGGTGACCTTGAGCGCAGAGAAGTCCAGCTGGCGGAAGCCCGGGTGATCCATCAGCGCCACGAACAGCGTGTTCAACCCCAGCAACGCCGAGAACCGCCACTTGCCCAGCTCCTTGATGAAGGCCGGAATATCGCGCGGGTTGGTGATCAGCACGTTGTGGTTGCCCGTGACCATCATGCACATGCAGTTCGCGGTGAAGGCATAGATGTGGTACAGCGGCAGCGGCGCGATCATGACCTCCTGGCCTTCCTTGATCAGCTTCTGGCCGTCCGGGCCATGCTGCGAGAAGCACGCCAGCACCTGCAGCATGTTGGCCACCAGGTTGCCGTGGGTCAGCATGGCGCCCTTGGCCAGGCCCGTGGTGCCGCCGGTGTACTGCAGCACGGCGATGTCGTCGAGGCTGAGCGCGACCGGCTTGTGGCTCAACGCCCGGCCGTCGCGCAGTACCTGCTTGAACGCGATGGCCTGCGGCAGGTGATAGGCCGGCACCATCTTTTTCACCTTGTCGACCACGGTGTTGATCAGCCAGCCCTTGGCGGTAGGCAGCAGGTCGCCCATCTTCGCCTCGATCAGGTACTCGATGCCGGTATCGGGCAGCACCTCCTGCACGCGCTTGCCGAACATGTTCAGGTACACCAGGGCACGGGCACCTGAATCCTTGAACTGGTGGCGCATCTCGCGCTCGGTATACAGCGGGTTGGTGTTGACCACGATCAGGCCGGCACGCAAGGCGCCGAACACGGCAATCGGGTACTGCAGCACGTTGGGCATCTGCACGGCAATGCGGTCGCCCGGCACCAGGCCGGTATGCTGTTGCAGCCAGGCAGCAAAGGCTGCGGAAAGGCGGTCGAGCTCGGCGTAGGTCAGGGTCTTGCCCAGGTTGCTGAACGCCGGGCGATCGGCGAAGCGCTTGCAGGAGCGCTCGAATACCTCGACAACCGAGGTGTACGCATGAATGTCGATGGTGGAAGGTACGCCCGCCGGGCGTTTGTCATTCCAGAAGTCGGCTTGCATTTATTATTGTTCCTCTGCCTGAACCCGCTCTGAGCCTGTAATCCCTTTGCCTGATGGCAAAAAGGCGTTGCACCGACGTTAGCAGGTAAGCCCCAGGTGGCATATACGCCAAGTGCCGCCATTAACATTGTGAATCTTATTTGTGCCCTTCCTGCAATCCGGGCGCATGTGCATACACTGAGCGCATAGCCCTGAGAGCAAAGGATCCGCCATGCCACACGACGCCTTCTGGCTGCCCGCCAGCGAGCACTGCAGCCTGTATGTGCACCAATGGTTGCCGGCCACGCCGGTCAAGGCCGTGGTGCTGCTGGCGCACGGCATGGCCGAACATGCAGGGCGCTACCAGCACCTGGGCCAGGCCCTGAGCGCTGCTGGCTACGCCCTGCTGGCCCCAGACCTGCGCGGCCACGGCCGCACCGCAGAACTGGGCAGCCTCGGCCTGTTCGCCCGGCAACATGGCTGGAATGCCGTGGTCAATGACCTCGGCGTGCTGGCCCAGCACATCGGCCAGCAGTACCCCGGCACGCCGTTGTTTCTGTTCGGCCACAGCATGGGCAGCTACATCGCCCAAGCCTACCTGATGCACCACAGCGCCAGCCTGCACGGCGCGATCCTCAGCGGCTCCAACTTCCAGCCCGCGGCGCTTTACCGCACGGCACGCCTGGTTGCCCGGCTGGAAGCCTGGCGCCAAGGCCCACAGGGCAAAAGCGCGCTGATCGAATGGCTGTCGTTCGGCTCGTTCAACAAGGCGTTCACACCCAACCGCACCGCCTTCGACTGGCTCAGCCGCAACCCCGCGGAGGTGGACAAGTACGTCAGCGACCCATTGTGCGGCTTTCGCTGCAGCAACCAGCTGTGGCTCGACCTGCTTCATGGCCTGGCGCAGATCAGCCAGAAAAGGAACCTGGCGCAGATCGATCCGAACCTGCCTTTGCTGGTAATTGGCGGCGAATGTGATCCGGTGAGTGCCGGCAAGCGTCTCACCCATCTGGCCGACGCCCTGCGCGCGACCGGCAATCGACATGTACAGCTGCGCGTCTATCCTGAGGCGCGGCACGAAGTGCTCAACGAACTCAATCGGGACGAGGTCACCGCCGATATTCTCGCGTGGCTGGAGCAGGCGCTGACCCTTGGCCGCCCTGCCCGCAGTGAATGATATCGGCCTTGTCCGCCCATCAAGGAAACGCCAATGACCCAGGTCACCAACACACCTTACGAAGCCCTCGAAGTCGGCCAGAAAGCCAGTTACGAAAAGTCTGTTGAAGAGCGCGACATCCAGTTGTTCGCCGCGATGTCCGGTGACCACAACCCGGTGCACCTGGATGCCGAATTCGCCGCCAAGAGCATGTTCCGCGAGCGCATCGCCCATGGCATGTTCAGCGGCGCGCTGATCAGCGCTGCAGTCGCCTGCACCCTGCCTGGCCCTGGCACCATCTACCTGGGCCAGAAGATGAGCTTCCAGAAGCCGGTAAAAATCGGCGACACGCTGACCGTGCGCCTGGAAATCCTCGAGAAACTGCCCAAGTTCAAGGTGCGCATCGCCACCAATGTGTACAACCAGAACGATGAGCTGGTGGTCGAGGGTGAAGCCGAGATCCTGGCACCGCGCAAGCAGCAGACCGTCGAGCTGGTGTCGCCGCCGAACTTCGTGGCCAGCTGACGCTTCCGCCAGCACTGGCCCTGTCGCCGGCAAGCCAGCTCCCACAGGTATCCCACCCACCTTCAGAGCAGTGGGGTACCTGTGGGAGCTGGCTTGCCGGCGACAGGGCCAGCACTAGCGACTTATTCCAAAGCCTGTATGCGTTTTTCTATATGCCGCCGCTCCGGCGCTTGTTGGGTCAGCGCCAATGCCTGCTGCCAAGCCTTGCGCGCCTCTTCGAGATTCCCCAACTGCTGATGCAGCTCTGCCCGCGCCGCGTGCGCCAAGTGATAGTCACGCAACTCGCCCGCTGCCAGAATCGCCTCAACCTCCGCCAGCCCCGCCTGCGCCCCATCCCGCCTGGCCAGCGCCACCGCTCGATTCAATGCCACCACCGCCGACGGCCAGTGCCGCTGCAGCACATCGTACAGCCCGACGATTTCAGCCCAGTCCGTATCCTCTGCCGTGGCCGCCTCGGCATGCACCGCCGCGATCGCTGCCTGCAACGTGTAAGCACCAAACGCCCGACTGCCCAACGCCAGTCGCACCAGCTCGCAGCCCTCGCTGATCTGCCCACGGTCCCACAGGCTGCGATCCTGCTGGTCGAGCAGCACCAGGTTGCCTTCGACATCGCTGCGGGCATGCTGGCGCGAGGCCTGCAACAGCATCAATGCCAACAAGCCGACGGCTTCCGGGTCTGGCAACAATTGCACCAGCAAGCGACCCAGGCGGATCGCCTCATCACTCAATGCCTGTTGCAACAACGCCTCGCCCGCAGACGCCGAATACCCTTCGTTGAACACCAGGTAGATGACCCGCAGTACGCTGTCCAGCCGTTCAGGCAACTCATGCAGCTCCGGTACCTGATAGGGGATACGCGCATCGCGGATCTTCGCCTTGGCGCGGACGATGCGCTGCGCGATGGTCGCTGGGCTCTGCAGAAAAGCACGGGCGATCTGCTCGGTGGTCAGGTCACAGACTTCGCGCAGGGTCAGCGGCACCTGGGCATCCGCCGCCAATGCCGGGTGGCAGCAGGTGAAGATCAGCCGCAGGCGGTCATCGGCAAGCAGTTCTTCTTCACTGGGGTCTTGCCCCTGGCCTTCGATGAGCATGATCAGGTCCGCCTGCGAGCGGTTGAAACGCGCACGCCGGCGCAACGCGTCAATGGCCTTGAAACGGCCGGTCGACACCAGCCAGGCGCGTGGTTTGTCGGGGATGCCTTCACGCTGCCAACGCTCCACAGCGATGAAGAAGGCATCGTGCATGGCCTCCTCAGCCAGGTCGAAATCCCCCAGCAGGCGGATCAGCGTAGCCAGGATGCGCCGCGAATCACGGCGGTACACCGCCTCGACCTCGGCGCGCACCTGCTCCAGCGTCGTCATCAGTCCGGCATCCGCTGGGTCACCACCTCCACCAAGCGGTCAAGGCTCTCTCCCCAGCCCTGGTGAAAGCCCATTTCCTCATGGGCCCGGCTATCGGCGGCGCTCCAGTGCCAGGCGCGGGCGGTGTAGCGGGTCTTGCCCTGCTCCTCGTCGAAGGTCACCACCGCGGTCATGAAGGCCTTGGCCGAAGGTACCCAGCCGGGCCCGAAGGCGTCGGTGAACACCAACCGGCGCGGCGCGGCGATCTCCAGGAACACGCCCTGGGTTGGGTACTCGGTACCGTCGGGCGCACGCATCAGGGTACGAAACAGGCCGCCGACCCACAGTTGCATTTCGCATTCCGGGGTGGTCATGCCATGCGGCCCCCACCATTGCATCAGCCACTCGGGCTCTGTCCAGGCGCGGAACACCTTGGCGGGCGGGGCGTCGATCAGGCGGCTGATAGACAACTCGTGCTGCGCTTGCGCAGGTTGGGCAAGGCTCATTGTTGTTGTTCTCCGTTGCAGTCAGGGTTGCAGTTCGCGCACCGGCCGTACTTCAACGCTGCCGACCCGTGCGGCGGGGATACCCTTGGCGATGTTCAGCGCCTCATTGAGGTCGCGGGCATCGACCAGGTAAAAGCCCGCCAATTGCTCCTTGGTTTCGGCGAACGGGCCATCGGTCAGGCTCATGTGGCCACCGCGTACACGCACCGTGGTAGCGGTCTGCACCGGTTTGAGCGCCTCGGCGGCGAGCATGCGCCCGGCACCCTGCAGCGCTTCGGCGTAGGCCATGCATTCGGCGTCTTCAGGGCTGTCGGGCAGGCTGTGCAACAGCCCTTCGTCACAATAGACCAGGCAGAGGTATTTCATGGTCGTCTCCACGGCGTTGGCAAAGTGCGTTTGGCGATAGCCGATCAGGGCTTGAGATCGAACAGTGCTTTCTGGGTTTCCATGTCGAACGGCGCCGACCAGTGCTCGTGGATCACCTGCCACCGGCCGCCTGACCTGCGATAGGCCACGGTGGCGCGCATGAAACCGCACTGGCTCTCGTCGTCCGACGGGCCGCAACGGTTGAGCCAGTGGGCCAGGCCCAGGTCGCCATCGGCGTGCACCGTGAGTTCGGCCTGTTCGAAGATCATCGGGCCGCTGCACATGTTCATGCACATTTCCCAATGCGCCTGGTACACAGCCTTGCCCTTGAACTGGAGTTCCTTGATGGCGTCGAAGGCGACGATATCGTCGGCATAAGGCGCGACGATGGCCGGGATGTCGCGGTCGCGCACGGCTTGCATCCAGCGGTCGATGAGTTGGCGGATTTCGCTTTCGGCTGCAGCGTTCATCGGGTGTTCCTCCGGTCGGTCATGAGCAGGTGGGCACGGGGTTGCCCTGTGCCTTCATCTCTTGGTCGAACGGTAGCCGGGGAAATCGACAGGCCCAGGCAATTATTTGCGCTGCAGCGGCACCCAGATTTCCATCACCGCCTCGGGGTCTGCGGGATCAAAGGCCGCAGGATAGCGCTCGAACAGCGCTGCATCTGCCTGCTGCTCGCCCGATTGTGCCAACCACAGGAAGATGCCGTCGAATGTAGCCTTGAGGCCTTGCAGGCTACCGCGATGCTCGAACACCGCGTAATGCTGCGGCGCCAGCGTCAGCGTGCTGAAGCCTTCAGGCAAAGGCCCGGCAGTGCTCACCTCGACACCTGCAAGATAGTCGAAGCCACCCTGCTGGTCAGGGTTGTAGCAAACGCCGTAGCTGTCCCGCCCGTGTTGCCCGGGCACCTGGCCGATCTGTGGCGCGAAGCGTTGCCACAACAGCGGCAGCCCGCTCAGGTCACTCATGCCGAAGCGGTCGGCGAAACCGGCCAGGGCCAGCAAGCGCCCTTCCTCATAACGCGCAGGGGGTATGGGTTGCAGCGTCATTTGCATTGCCTCACGGGATGGCTGGGGTGGCGAGAATGAATTCACGGTAGCCCGAAACGATCACATACACCGCGAAATAGCAGAAAATCGCGGCCGACAGCAGGTACGACCAGGTCAGCAGGCGGTCCCCAAGCAAGCGCCCGCCATGGCTGGCAATGCCGCAAATGCTCATG
The DNA here is from genome assembly GCF_047978245.1 of Pseudomonas sp. LFS044. NCBI lineage: Bacteria > Pseudomonadati > Pseudomonadota > Gammaproteobacteria > Pseudomonadales > Pseudomonadaceae > Pseudomonas > Pseudomonas sp. LFS044. The sequence goes on along the minus strand of NZ_JBFPFX010000007.1, from coordinate 29,230 downwards.
CACCAGACCAGGCCGGCGACGAAAAAGCCGCTCAGGAACAACCCGGCATCGAGCAGGCTGCCACCGCCCGAGCGGGAAATCAGTACACCGCCGACAGCGGCGAACCACAAAATGGCGGTGGGTGACGACATGGCCAGGAAGATGCCGCGCAAGAATTCGCGCCAGGCCGATTCCACCACCACCTCACTTCGCGCTTCCATGTGCCCGCCACGCCAAGCTGCCAGCAGCATCTTCAGCGCGAACCACACCAGCAGCGCCGAGCCGCCCAGCCATAACGCCCAGCGCACGCTTTCGAACTGCAGCAGCACGGTCATGCCGGCCAGCGCCGCGATAGCGTAGACCAGGTCGCCGACACACGTGCCCAGGCCAAGCCAGAAGCCTTGCATAAAGCCGCGCTGCATGGCGAGGGTGATCATGGCGATATTGGCAATGCCGATATCGAGGCACAGGGACAGGCTGAGGAGAAAACCGTTGGAGAAAGGCATTGAGTACTCGATGACCGGCCAATTAAGCGCCGTAGAGCCTGCCACGAGTAAATGCGGGATTGGAAGAAGAAGTGTTCGGTCAGGCGAAAGCCGCCTGCTCGAACACCTCATCCGCCCACTGGTTCAAGCTCTTGCCGGCAGCTCGGGCTGCAATGCTGGCAGCAGCGTGGACTTCAGGCCGGATACGCAGCATGACCTTGCCCGACGCCGGCTTTTCGGGAGTGATGCCCTGCTCTGCGCAATCGGCAAGGTAGTCTTCAAGCGCTTCGCTGAAGGCTTCGTGCAGTTCGGGGACGGAACTTGCGTGAAAACTGATGATGTCACGCATGCCAAGCACGCGGCCGACAAAAATATCGTCACGCTCATCGTATTCAATTCGGGCAGCATAGCCCTTGTAGCGCATGCAACTCATAGGCTGACTCCTGCCCGCAGCAAGAATTCGCGGGCCTCTTCAATCTGATACCGCCTGGCTTCCTTGCCTGGATGGGGGCGATGACATCTCCAGCATTGGTCCCCAAGCACCAGCTTGACCCTGGAGCCTTGCCGCTCCAGCACTTGCCCTCCGAGATGAAGCACCAGTGCTTCAATCTCGGAAAAAAGCCAATGACGACGTGGTTGGCGACCTGGAGATAGCGTCGAGAATCTTTCGGTATCGAGTGTTCATCGAAAAATGCTATCAAATTAAGATAGCACTTATTCCTCGATATTCATTCAGGATTTTTCATCGCCCATCAGAACCTGCGCATAACGCGCCCTGTCCACATTCGCGCCACTGAGCACCACAGCCACCCGCTTGCCCGCTTGCCGCCCGCGCTCCTGCATCAGCGCTGCCAGCGCAGCAGCGCCCGCCCCTTCGGCAGTGTTGTGCGTCGCCTCGTGATACACCCGCATGGCCTCGGCGACTTCGTTGTCGGTGACCCGTACGATGCGCGCGGCATGCTCACGCACCAGCGCAAAAGCCTGCGGGTGCGGCACGCGGCACGCCATGCCATCGGCGAAAGTATCGGCGGTGGCGGTGGTGACGATGCGGCCCTGCTCGAAGCTTTGCGCATAGGCATCGGCCGCGCTGGACACCACACCCACGATTTCGGTCTTCAGCCCCAGCAGGTTGCGGGCCTGGATCAGCCCGCAGATGCCCGATCCCATACCGATCGGCACGTACACGCAGTCCAGGTCGCGCACCGCTTCGAACAGTTCCAGGGCGTAGGTGGCCACGCCACGCACCAGTTCCGGGTGGAACGACGGCACCATGGCATACCCCAGCTCGTCTGCCAGGCGGGCCGCCTCCTCGCGGGCCACGTCAAAGTCGACACCGTGCTCTACCAGTTCGGCACCGAGTGCACGCATGGCGGCGTTTTTCTCCCTGGAGTTGCCCTCGGGCACGACGATGACCAACAGGATACCTGCCTGGCGTGCGGCCAGGGCCATGCTCTGCCCATGATTGCCGCGGGTCGCGGTGACCAGCCCGCGGGGTGGCTCGCCACCGGCCAGCAGCGAACGCACATAGACCAACCCGCCGCGTACCTTGAATGCGCCGGTGGGCGCGTGGTTCTCGTGCTTCACCCACACCTGGCAGCCCAGCCGCTGGGCCAGCAAAGGCCAGGCGTGCTGTGGGGTAGCGGGTACATGCTGGTGAACGTAATCGGCGGCTTCGCGCAGGGCTGCAAGGTCGAACATGGCGATCATCCCTCTTCGGTATGTGGTTGATCCGATCCTATGCGCCGGGCATTGTATGGGTAAAACTTTATATTGCATGGGTAGCAATTTCGTGTGGATCCCGCAGCTGGTCGATGATGATCAACCCCGCTACCTGGCCCTGGTCGATGCGATTGCCAACGCCATCGAAAACGGCACGCTCAAGGTCGGTGACCGCCTGCCACCGCAACGGCGGCTGGCCTGGAAACTGGGCCTGAACCCCAGTACCACGCAGCAGGCCTACCGCGAAGCTGCCGCTCGGCACCTGGTGGCTGGCGAAGTGGGCCGCGGCACCTACGTGCTGGCGGGCAGCAAGGAAGCCACCCTGTTCCGCATCAAGGAACACCATGGGCAACAGCCGCTGATCGACCTGTCGACCAACGTACCGGTGGCCGACCCGCACAATCTTGATTTGCACGACAGTTTACGCAGCCTGCTGCAACGCCCCGATAGCGGCTTGCTCGATCATTACCTGGGCCCCGAGCAGTTGCTGTTGGGGCGAATCCGCGGCGCGCACTGGTTGGCCAACCGCGGCCTCACCCTGTCGGCGGACGAGCTGCTGCTGTGTGGCGGTGCCCAGCAGGCGCTGGCACTGGTGCTGCAGTCGTTCTGCCAGGCGGGTGAGCCGGTCATGCTCGAAGCCCTGAGCGCACCAGGCATCAAGGCGGCCTGCCGGCAACTGCGCCTGCCCGTGCATGGCGTGGCACTGGACAACCAAGGCCTGCGGCCCGATGACCTGGACCGGGTCGCGCGCGCCAGCGGTGCCCGCGTGCTGGTCACCACACCTACCCTGCACAACCCCACGGGCGCCTGCATGGACGATGGTCGCCGCGAGGCGATTGCCGAGGTCGTCCGACGCCTGGGCTTGCTGGTAATCGAAGATGATGTGTATGGCGCGCTCAGCGACAGCCGGCCGCTGTACCCGCTGCTGGGCAATAAAGGGATTTATATCAGCAGTCTGTCCAAGACAGTGGCGGCAGGGTTGCGCCTGGGGTGGGTGGTGGCTACCCCGCCGGTACTGGCGCAGGTCGATCCACACGCCCAGGCCAGCCACTGGTCAGTGTCGCCGCTGAACCTGCATGTCGCCTGCCAGTGGATCGAAGACGGCACGGCAGCGCGGCGACTGGCCTGGCAGCGCAAGGAGACTTCCGAGCGCTGGCGCCTGACGCGCAGGCTGCTCGGCGAGCGGCTGCAGAACACGGCTCAGCCTTCCCCCCATGCGTGGCTGGCCACGCCGCATGGTGCGGAGAAGGTTGTAAGGCAATGCCGCGAACAGGGTGTGGAAGTCGTCCCGGCCAGCGTGTTCGCCATTGGCGCGTCGCAGGTGCAGGCCGTGCGCATCAGCCTGTCGGCGGCAGCTAGCCGGGCGCAACTGAAACGGGGCCTGGAGGTCGTACACCAGGTGCTGTTGGAGCAATGAAAGGGGAAGACGAAAGCAGCTTCTTCGCGACTGCTCGACGCGAAGAAGCCGCTGACGTTGGGCTATCAACCCTGCTGGCAACCTTCGCCCATGGCGCGGTACTGAATGGTGTGCACCTGGCCCTGATGGTCTTCATAGGTCATGGTCGCAGGCACCACTTCGCAGACATTGGGGATGGTCGACAGGTTGATCACCCGTTTGATGTCCAGGTTCATGGTGTAGTCGTACTGCTGGGCCACAGGCTCGCTGGAGACGGGTCTGGCCTCATCGGCAAGGGCGAACGAGGACACACCGACCAGTGCAAGAATCAGTAATGGTTTCATGGATGTTTGGCCTTTAAAGCAATCAAGCTGATCGATTGACTTCATATGCCGTCAATGGCGCGGAGAAGTTGTCATCAACTGCGAAGATGACACGAAGTACCGATCCCGCTTCGTCGTACTGCCAGGGGGGATAGGTGAAATTCTACTCCCGGCCTGCAATAGTTGAACCCCGAACTCGGACATTCACCCTTGCAGCCTTTGCAACAATCTGCGACAAAGCGAAACGGTTTGAAGGCCTGAAAACATTGGGCTAGAGCCGCCGGCGACTGGAAACCTATGACCGCCCTACTCTGCACGCCACTGACCGACTTCGAACGAAGATTGTTAAATCATTTTTACAAACAGCACGGCTCGCGCATGCGCGCAGCCAGTGACGGTGAGCTGTGGGTAGCACGCAGTGACGCCATCATTGCCGGTTTGAGCCTGAGCCCGGTTGCCGATGGCCACTGGCTCACCGGCCTGCTGGTAGCGCCACAGTGGCGCAACCAGGGCGTAGCCGCGCAGCTGGTAGAAGCGGCATTGGCCCAGGCCGATGGCTGCACCTGGCTGTTCTGCCACCCGGACCTTGCGTATTTTTACCGCCGCCTGGGCTTTACCCCTGCGTGCAGCCTGCCCGAAGCTCTGGCCTCACGCCTGGTGCGCTACCAGCGCAGCAAACGCCTGATGGCCATGGCACGTGTTCAGTCGTCGCTGGCGTCCAAGCCTGGGAACAGCACCTCGGTATAACCGAACTTGGCAAAATCCTGGATGCGCGAAGGGTACAGCCGCCCGACCAGGTGGTCGCACTCGTGCTGCACGACCCGCGCGTGGAAGCCATCGGCAACCCGGTCGATCGGGTTGCCCTGCGGGTCGAGCCCTTCATAACGAATGTGCTTGTAACGCGGCACCACACCGCGCAGGCCCGGTACCGACAGGCAGCCTTCCCAACCGTCCTCTACCTCGGTCGACAGCGGGGTGATCACCGGGTTGAGCAGGATGGTCTGCGGCACTGCCTCGGCATCCGGGTAGCGCTCGCTGCGCTCGAAACCGAAAATTACCAGCTGCAGGTCAATGCCGATCTGCGGCGCGGCCAGGCCGACGCCGCCGACATGGCGCATGGTTTCGAACATGTCGTCGATCAACTGCTGCAGTTCGGCACTGCCAATCAAGTGCTTGGGCACTGGCGGGGCGATGCGCAGCAGGCGCTCGTCGCCCATCTTTAAAATGTCACGAATCATCGCGGGTTCGGCTCGGTGGTCTGCGGCTCGGCCGGGTGTTCATGGCCGAGCACGGTGATGGTTTCCTTGGGTTTTTCACCCGCGAAATCCTTCTCACCGGGGTCCTTGCCTTCAGCTGACATGTGTTCGATCACTGCATTCATTTCCGCCCCTAGCAACAGCACGGCAGCGGAGATGTAGAAGTACAGCAACAGCACGATGATCGCACCGATACTGCCATACATGGCGTTGTAGTCGGCGAAGGTCTTCACATAATAAGCGAAGCCCAGCGAGGCGACGATCCACACCACCACGGCCAGCACCGAGCCGGGCGTAATGAAGCGAAACTTCTGCTTTACGTCGGGCATCACGTAATAGATCAGCGCCACCGCCACCATCATCAGAATGATGATCGCCGGCCAACGCAGGATGGTCCACACCGTGACGATGACCTCCTGCATGCCGATCTGCGCGGCGATCCACTCCATCACCTGCGGCCCCAGCACCATCAACGCAGCCGCCACCAGCAACATGCCGGCGATACCAATGGTGTAGAAGATCGACAGTGGAATGCGCTTCCATACAGGGCGCCCTTCAGGCACGTCGTAGGCGGCGTTCATTGCGCTCATCATCAGGCGCACACCCGCAGAAGCCGTCCACAGGGCGATGACGATACCCACCGACAGCAACCCGCCTTTGGACTGCTGCAACTGGTCAATTACCGGGTTCACCTGTTCCAGCGCCTGGGGCGGTAGCACCAGCTCTGACTGCAGGCGCAGCCACGAGAAGAAATCGGGCAAATGCAAGAAGCCGATCAGGGCTATGAGGAAGAGCAGGAAGGGGAACAACGAAAACAGCATCTGGTAGGCCAGCGCCGAGGCATAGGTGGACATCTCGTCATCGAGAAATTCCGTGACGGTACGCACCAGTACGCGGTGCAAAGGCAGGCCACCCAGGTCGGGAAAAATCATAGCGTCTCCTTTCGCCGCTTGATCAGTACAACAGGGAAGTCTAATAGACCACGCGGCTGCCGTGCTGCTCCCTGCCTCACTACAAGAAAATAGCTACCCAGCATTCGTTGCAGCGGCGGCCACGTGTCGCAACACGAAGGTCGCCCCTGCAACGAAGAGGCCGGTACGGTCACTGCAGAATCAAGGCTTCTTCACAGCATCCTTGACGTCACCCTTGACTTGCTGCGCCTCGCCCTTGAGTTCCTGGGCCTTGCCCTCTGCACGCAGTTTGTCGTTGTCGGTAACTTTACCCACGCCCTGCTTGATGTTGCCGACCGCTTCATTGGCCAGGCCTTTCGCTTTGTCTTTAGTGCCGCTCATGGCAAATCTCCTGCAAATGGAGACACGTAATCCGTGTCGACAAAAGGTGGACCGGCCGCCTTCGCCAGGAGTTTCAAACTTTTTTCCAATCTCAAGCCGAGCGGTAAATCTGCGGGCGAATACCGCACCGAATCGGCAGCATACCTCTGCGCAATGCCGTCTGGCTCCCCTAGAATCGCCCTTAAACAGCAACCCGACGCCGGTTGCCAGCTTATAAAAACAACAGCTTACGGAAACCCGCACCATGCGTTTGATGCCTCTGCTCGCAGCCTTGCTGCCACTGCTGCCGCTGCCTGCCCTGGCCGCCGCACCGGCCACCGAAACCTTGAAGGTCGACCGCTACAGCGATGATGACCAACCCGGCACCTTGCGCTGGGCCATCGAAACCAGCAACAAGAACCCCGGCCACTACCGCATCGATATCGCCGCGGTTGGCCAGGCGCCGTTCGTCATCCGCCCGACCCGCGCGCTGCCGGAAATCAAGGGCCCGGTGCGAATCACAGGCCTGTCCTGGGCGCGCGACGGCCAATACATCGCCATCGACGGCGCCGGCTACATCAAGGACCAGGGCGTGCGCACCTGCCCCGGCGCCCTGCCCGGCCAATTCGGCACCAATGTGCGCACCACCACCAACCCCGGCCTGGTATTGCGTGACACCCAAGGTGTGCACCTGAGCGGCCTGGAAGTGCGCAACTTCTGCATCGGTATCCTGGTCAACCGCGCCAGCAACAACGTCATCGAAGACAACCGCATCGTCGCCAACAAAGGCGGGGCCGGCATCATGCTGACTGGCGATGACGGGGCCGGCAACCCGACCGCCACCACCACCAACAACAACAAAGTGCTGCGCAACCAGCTGATCGACAACGGCGATGGCCTGGAACTCACCCGCGGCGCGGCGTTCAACCTGGTGGCCGACAACCTGTTCCGCTCCACGGCCGCCAACCCGGAGCCGTCCCAGGGTATCGAGATTCTGCTGGGCAACGACAACAACGTGGTGCGCAACCGCTTCGAGAACTACTCCGACGGCCTGCAGATCAACTGGGGCAAGCGCAACTACCTGGGCGCCAACACCTTCAGCGGCAATTCGATTGGCGTCAGCGTCACCGGCGAGGGCAACATCCTCGACGGCAACCTGATCCACGGCAACCGCATCGGCGTGGCCCTGCGGCCGGAACCGGACATCACCACCACGCGCCTGACCGGCAACCGCATCTGGGGCAACAGCCAGGATATCCGCCGCTGCGAAGCCGGTGGCTCGTGCGTGCCGGATCAACGCACCGGTGCCATCGTGTTCGGTGTGCCGGCCCAGGCCCATGCGCTGTATGTGGGCTCGCGCGGGGTGGGTGCGGACCTGCCGAAAAAGGACCAGGCGATCATCTGCGATGCCAAGGGCGAACCCAAACCGTGCCAGCCGCTGCCCAACCATAACCAGCAGGCGCCACGGTTGCTGGGGCTGAACGGCAATGTGCTGCGCGGCGAAGTTCAAGGGCCGGCGTCGAGCCTGATGCGGGTCGAGGTGTTTGGTAATGCCGAGGCTGAGGGGACGGAAGCGGAGCAGTATCTGGGGGAAGTGCTGGTGAACAGTGATGCCAAGGGGCAGGCGCGGTTTGCACAGGCGCTGGAGAATGCCGGAGGGATGCGCAGCTTCACGGCTACTGTGACTACCGCAGACGGCGCGACTTCCGAGCTGAGCCTGCCGGTTCGCCGGTGAAGCAACTGCCCTCCTCGCTGGACAAGCCCGCCCCACAGGGCAGTGACATCATTGGGGTTTGCACTGTACCTGTGGGTGCGGGCTTGCCCCGCGAAGAGGCCGGGCCGGACAAAGCGGGGGGAAACCTTGCCCCGCTTCGTGCCACCCCTCACAATGCAGGCCTTTATAGCGTCACACCGCAGGAACCTGCATGAAACTCGACAAACCCGCCGCCATCGCCCGGCGCAACGAAGCACTGACCAAGCCCGTGCTCACCAGTGCCAACACCCTGTTCGCCACCCTCGACCGCAAACGCAACCTGTGGTGGTTCGAGGTGCCGGTGGCGCTGCTGCGCAAAGGCCAGCCCGACTGGGTCAACCTGCTGCTGCACACCCCAGAGACTGATGAGCTGCAGCACCTCAAGGTGCCGACCAACTTCATCAAGGCCCATCAGGAGCAGATGGAAGTGCGCAATGCCGGCAAGCGCCGCTCGACCATCAGCCTGGCGCTGAGCGCCGACCGCGACTCGCTGCTGCGCGACACCCGCCCGGGCGGCGAGCAGCTGGATTTCAGCACCTTCGTGCAGGCCTGACTTCAGGCGCGCTCGATGCGGTCGTCATGGATGACGATGCGGCCCTGCTTGAACAACGCGCCAATGGCCTTCTTGAAGTTGCCCTTGCTGACGTTGAACATGCGGCTGATCACTTCCGGGTCGCTCTTGTCGCACACCGGCAACACCCCGCCTTCGGCTTCCAGGCGTTGCATGATCTGCTCATGCAGCCCCTCGGCCAGCGCCTGGCCAACCGGTTGCAGGCTCAGTGCGATCTTGCCGTCGTGGCGCACTTCCTTGATGTAGCCCTTCTCATGCATGCCCGAACGCATGAACTTGAAGATTTCGTTCTTGTGGATCAGGCCCCAGTGGCGGTTGTTGATGATCGCCTTGAAGCCCATTGGCGTCTCGCCGGCCACCAGCAGTTCGACCGGCTGGCCAACCTGGTAGTCGGCCGGGGTGCGGTCCAGGTAACGGTCCAGGCGTGAGGTGGCGGTGATGCGCCGGGTGCGTTTGTCGAGGTAGACGTGCACCACGCAGTAATCGCCGATCTTCAGCGGCCGCGCCTCTTCCGAGTAAGGCATCAGCAGGTCCTTGGACAAACCCCAGTCGAGGAAGATACCCGCACCGTTGATGTCCTTGACCTTGAGGCTGGCGAACTCGCCCACCTGCACCTTGGGTTTTTCGGTGGTGGCGATCAGCTGGTCTTCGCTGTCCAGGTAGATGAACACGTTAAGCCAGTCGTCGACCTCGGTTTCGGCATTTTTCGGGATGTATCGCCCGGGCAGCAGGATCTCGCCGTCGGGGCCGCCGTCCAGGTAAAGGCCGAACTCCACGTGTTTCACGATTTGCAAACTGTTGTAACGCCCAAGCAGAGCCATTTCCGATGTTCCTCAAGACAAGGCGGCTATTCTACACCTGAAGCCAGCGCGCCGCCCGACCGCTGATTCGGCGGAACCCTCGGGGTGCCCTTGCGTCTACCGAGTGGCCAGCCAATGCAAGGATCTGCACATGCCTCTACGCCTGTCCAAAGCCCTGCTCATCGCCAGTGCATTTGCCCTGGCCCTGGTGGCCTGCAACCGCATGGACCTGGCCTACCGCAACCTCGACCGGCTGGTGCCGTGGTCGCTCAGCGATTACCTGGCCATGAACCGCGAGCAGAAAACACTGCTCGACGAACGGCTCAAGCAGCAACTGGCCTGGCACTGCAAGACCCAACTGCCCGGCTACCTCGACTGGCTGGACCGCGTGCGCGACATGGTCGCCGAAGGCCAGGTGACCGACCAGGCCCTGCAGCAGCGTACGCTCGAGGCCCGCCAGGCCATTGGCCGCGTCGCCGAAGCGATCACCCCGTCGGCCACCGAGCTGCTGCGCGGCATGAGTGATACCCAGGTGGCGCAAATGCGCGAGGCGTTCCGTGACGACATCAGCGAGCGGCAGAAGAAGTACGACGAGACCCCGCTGCCCAAACAGATCGCCCGCCGCGCAGAACGCATGGAAAAGCGCCTGACGCCCTGGTTCGGCGAACTCAGCGCGGCCCAGCGCCAACGCGTGCAAGCCTGGTCACAGGCGCTAGGCGACCAGAACCGCCAGTCGATCACCAACCGCGCGCACTGGCAGCAACAACTGGTACTGGCCATGAACCAGCGCGGCGATGCCAGCTTCGAGCCGCGCCTGGAGCAACTGCTGCAGCGCAAGGAAAGCCTGTGGACGCCGCAATACCGCGTTGCCTTTCAGAACAGCGAGCAGCAAACCCGCAGCCTGTTGATCGACCTGCTGCAGCAAAGCAGCCCGGCACAGCGTCAGTACCTGCAGGAGCGGCTGGCCAAGGTGCGCGCGGACTTCAGCGAACTCAAGTGCCTGAAGGGGTAGGAGCGGGCTTGCCCGCGAAGAGGCCGGTATTGCCCCAACAAAATCAGCGCCCCTTGCGCCGATACGGGAACACATCGATCACCTTGCCCTCGCGGATCGACGCCTGCAGGCCTTTCCAGTAATCCGCGTCATACAGCTCCCCATGCAACCGGCTGAACAGCCGCCGCTGGCCCATGTCGGCAAACAGAAACGGCGGAAACTCCTCGGGGAATACATCATGTGGCCCGATCGAGTACCACGGTTCGCCCGACATCTCGTCCTCGGGGTAGCGTGGCGGCGGTATATGACGGAAATTCACCTCGGTCAGGTAGCTGATCTCGTCATAATCGTAAAACACCACCCGGCCATGCCGGGTAACGCCGAAATTCTTCAGCAGCATATCGCCGGGGAAGATGTTCGCCGCCGCCAACTGCTTGATGGCCAGGCCGTAATCCTCCAGCGCCTCCAGCACTTGCGCTTCGCTGGCCTGCTCCAGGTAGAGGTTGAGCGGGATCATGCGCCGTTCGGTCCAGCAATGGCGGATCAGCACCGTGTCGCCCTCCAGGGCCACGGTGGACGGTGCCACCTCCAGCAGTTCGGCCAGGCACTCGGGCTCGAACTTGGCCACGGGAAAGCGAAAATCGGCGAACTCCTGGGTATCGGCCATGCGCCCGACCCGGTCGACGCTCTTCACCAGGCGGTATTTGTCGATCACCGTGGCGCGGTCCACCGTCTTCGACGGCGAGAAGCGGTCCTTGATGATCTTGAACACGGTGTTGAAGCCCGGCAGGGTGAACACGCTCATGACCATGCCGCGCACGCCGGGGGCCATGATGAAGCGGTCGTCGCGGTTGGCCAGGTGGTTGATCAACGCCCGGTAGAATTCCGACTTGCCGTGTTTGTAGAAACCGATCGACGTGTACAGCTCGGCAATGTGCTTGCCTGGGATGATGCGTTTGAGAAAGTTGACGAACTCCGCCGGCACCGGCACATCGACCATGAAATACGAGCGGGTGAAGGAGAAGATGATCGACACCTCGGCCTCGTCGGTGATCAGTGCATCGGCCTCGATACCATGGCCTTCGCGGTGCAATAGCGGGATCACCAGCGGCCACTGCTCATCACTGTTGTACAGCCGGCCGACCAGATAGGCGCCCTTGTTGCGGTACAGCACCGGCACGAACAGCTCCACGGCCAGCGCCGGGTCCTTGCATACCCAGTCCGGCAGGCAGCCCTTCAGTTGCTCCTCAAGGCGTGACACGTCGCCTTCGAGGTCAGCGTAGGCAAATGGGTAGTCCTTGAAGATAGCCCGCAACAGGCCCTTGAGGCTGCCATCGGGGGTATAGGTGCAGGTTTGCGCAGCGCGCTGGTGGCTGCGCATCGACGGCCGCGTGGTGTGGATGAACATGCAGCCGTCGTTGATCTGGTCATGGCTGAACAGGCTGCAGAACAACGAGTTGTACCAGGTCTCGGACAGCTCATCGTCCAGCCGCGGGTCGATCAGGCGTATGTAGGCGCTTTTGACCAAAGGCCACTGCTCTACCTCCAGCAGCACTTCATCATCAAACGCATCGCGCAGCCAGCCATTGACCTCCCCGACCTTCTGTTCATACAGGTTGATCCGAGCGGCCGCCGCCCGCTGGATATCCTGCCAGCGCGCCTGCTCGAAGCGTTCGCGGGCACCGAGGGTAATGCGGCGAAAATGCTCGCGGTAGTCGTCGAAGCCATCGAGGATCATCCGGGCGATCTCGCCGGCAGGCCAGTGCTGGGTCATGCGCGACACCTCGGGGTGGGGTGAGATAGACAGCTTAGTCGGCTGTGGACGTTTGTGGAGCCTTTACCGGCCCCATCGCCGGCAAGCCGGCTCCCACAGATTCACCAGACAACTCAAGGTTTCTGTGCGGGCTTGCCCCGCGAAAGGGCCGGCACTGATTCACACCGCAAGAATGAACAAGAACCGCCCGTCCACCATCAAGTACACTCGCGCCCTGCCCTGTACCGGAGACCGCCGTGAGCCCCATCGCCCTAGCCCGCCTGCTGACCCTTGCCGCCGTCTGGGGGGCGAGCTTTCTGTTCATGCGCATCATCGCCCCGGAACTTGGCACCGTGCCCACCGCCTTCTTCCGCGTGTCGATCGCCTGCCTGGGCCTTGTCGCCATCCTGGGCGCCGCGCGGGTGCGCTGGAACTTCGAGGGCAAGCTCGGCGCCTGCCTGGTGCTGGGCATGATCAACTCAGGCATCCCGGCCACCTTCTATTCAGTGGCGGCGCAGGTGCTGCCGGCCGGTTACTCGGCGATATTCAACGCCACCACGCCGCTGATGGGCGTGCTGATCGGCGCGCTGTTCTTCCGCGAAGGGCTGACCGTGGCCAAACTGTGCGGCATCTTCCTGGGCCTGTTCGGCGTCGGCATCCTCAGTGGTGCCGGCCCTGTAGCCTTCGACATGGCCCTGCTGCAAGGTGCCCTGGCGTGCCTCGCGGCAACCACCTGCTACGGCTTCGCAGGCTTTCTGGCGCGGCGCTGGATCAGTGGCCTGGACAGCCGCCTTTCGGCACTCGGCAGCATGCTCGGCGCCACGCTTCTGATGACGCCACTGTTCGCCTGGAGCGCATGGGCCCAACCGCCTGCCAGCTGGGGCGGCTGGCAGGTATGGATGTCGCTGCTGGGCCTGGGGCTGGTGTGCACGGCCTTCGCCTATATCCTGTACTTCCGCCTGCTGGCAGAAATCGGCCCGGTGAAAGCCAGTACCGTGACCTTTCTGATTCCGGTGTTCGGTGTACTGTGGGGCGCCTGGCTGCTGGACGAGTCGCTGTCGATGGGCCACCTGTACGGCGGCCTGCTGATTGCTGCAGCGCTTTGGCTCGTCCTCAAGCCCGCACGCCGCACTGCCTGAGGGATTGTAGGGGGCTGCTGTGCAGCCCAATCGCCGGCAAGCCAGCTCCTACAGGTACTGCACTGCACTCAGGCAAGCGAGAATTCCTGTGGGAGCCGGCTTGCCGGCGATGAATACCCCGCCGTTTCACCTGCGAAACCTCTACTTTTTCGCGTTACCCAAAATGCCCAGCTTCCTCGCACGAACTGAAGTTCATGCGCGGTTGCTGGGCATTTTCGTGCCATATAAAAAACCATGTTTCATATATAAAACACGCTCTTCTTCCCTGCTAACTCGCAAGTTATTAATAATTAACAAAATTATTGTTTAGTTGGGGAAATTACCCAACTGGCATTGTTCATGCACTAAACGGCGTATCACCTATAAAACAGACCAGAGAACATTCCCATGGCTGTGAAAGAGATGTACGCAATCGCCCCGCAATGGCATGAACCGCAGCGCAACGAAGCAGCGACCGAAATCGAATTCCGCAACGTCGGCAAGGCCTTCCCGGCCAAAGGTCAGGCCGACGCGCCGTTCGCCATCCGTGATGTGAACTTCAAGATCCGTCGCGGCGAAGTGGTTTCCATCATTGGCCCTTCCGGCTGTGGCAAAAGCACCATCCTCAACATGGGCTCTGGCCTGTACCGCCCCACCGAAGGCGAGGTACTGGTCAGCGGCGAAGCGGTCAACGGCCCGGTGCCGAAAGTGGCTTTCATGCTGCAGAAAGACCTGCTGATGCCGTGGCGCAGCATCCGCCGCAACGTTGAACTGGGCCTGGAGATCCAGGGCATGCCCGCCGCCCAGCGCAAGGTCATCGCCGAGGATCTGCTCAAGCGCTGCCACCTGCAAGGCTTCACCGACCACTACCCGTTCCAGCTGTCCGGCGGCATGCGCCAGCGCGCCGCACTGGCCCGCACCCTGGCGATCGACCCGCAGGTGCTGTTTCTCGACGAGCCATTCTCGGCCCTCGATGCGCAAACCAAGATGATCCTGCAACAGGACCTGGCGCAGATGCTGTACGAGGAAAAGAAGACCGCGTTGTTCATCACCCACGACCTGGTCGAGGCCATTGCCCTGTCTGATCGCCTGCTGGTGATGAGCGCACGCCCCGGCACGATCATCGAGGAAATCGAGATTGACCTGCCTTACCGAAACAACCCGCTGGAGCGCCGCAAGCTGCCGGAAATCGGCCCGCTGGCGGGCCGCCTGATGGATCTGCTGAAGGTCGGCGAAGACCTCGACCTGCACTGACCGACGCCCCACTCATTACTCGGGAGTTAGCATGTTCACCACCTACCTCAAGCGTGTGGCACACACCACCCTGGCTGCACTGGCACTGAGCCTGGCCGCCCAAGCCCAGGCCGAGCCGAGCAAAGTCACCTACCTGTTGCCCGCGCCGCCCAGTCTGCCGGCGTTCGCGCCATGGATCATCGCCAAGGAAAAGGGCTACTACCAGGCCCAGAACCTGGACCTGACCTTCATCGCCGCCAAGGGCGGGGTGGACGTTGCCAAGCAGATTGGCGCCGGCAACGCCCTGGTCGGCGGCGCCATCGGTGATACGCCGATCATCGTGCGCCCCAACGGCATCCCGGTGCGCGCGGTGGCCGTGCTCGGTGGCGGTGGGGTGACCATGATCGCCACCAACGCCGGCGAGAACATCCAGTCGATCCAGCAGCTCAAGGGCAAGACCCTGACCGTGATGTCCTACTCCGACACCACCTACTACGCCCTGCTCGCTTCGCTGCGCAAGGCCGGCCTGAGCAAGGACGACGTGGACATCCAGGCCGCCGGCCCCTCGGGCGTATGGCAACTGTTCTCGGCCAGCAAGGCCCAGGCCATGGCCGGGGTGCCGGACTGGGTGGTCAACGCCGAAGACGCCGGGCTGAAGTACGCGCTGATCCCCCGTGAGCAGGTGTTCGAGAGCATGGCCCAGGCGATCCTCGCCTCCGACGATGCCATCGAGCACCACCCAGAGGTGGTCCGCGGCGTGGTCAAGGCCACCCTGCGCGGCCTGCAGGACATCATCGACGACCCCAAGGCCGCCGCCGCCAGTTTCGCCCGCGCGGTCCCGGCGTACGCCGGCAAGGAAGCGTCGCTGGAAAAAACCCTGCGCCTGTACGTGGAGTACGTGTACGCCGGCCAGCCCGTACTCGGCCGCATCGACCCGGCGCGCCTGGACACCGTACGCAAGTTCTACGTCAGCGAAGGCATCGTCCCTCGCGAACCCAAGCTCGACGAGCTCTACAGCAACCAGTTCATCGAAACCAGCACCGCGGCCAAATGACGGCCCGGCCATAACAAGGTAATCGCCCGATGAGAAACCTCAACCCATCCATGCTCGGCAGCGTCGCCCTGCTGGCCCTGTTCCTGGTGCTCTGGCAATGGGGCCCGGGGCTGGTCGGCATGCCCGAATTCGTCATGCCCCAGCTGAGCCGGGTAGCCCAGGAAAGCCTGCTGATGTGGCAATCCGGCGGCCTGCTCGAACACACCCTGATCACCGCCTTCGAAATCATCGTCGGCTTCGCCCTCGGCGCCCTGCTGGGCGTGGCCATCGGCGTATCGCTGGGCCTGTCGCCGTCGGCCGAGGCCATGCTCTCGCCGTACATCCTTGCCCTGCAGATCGCCCCCAAGGTGGCCTTCGCGCCGCTGTTCGTGATGTGGCTGGGCTACACCATCTACCCGAAGATCCTCATCGCCATCCTGATCGTGTTCTTCCCGGTGATGATCAACGTGCTCTCGGCCATCCGCACCGTCGACCCGGACATGATCAACCTGGTGCGCACCATGAACGCCAGCCGCTGGCAGATCTTCCGCCTGGTGGAGTTCCCCTCGGCCATGGCCGCGCTGTTCTCTGGCCTGCGCATCGCCTCCACCCTGGCGGTCATCGGCGTGACCGTCGGCGAGTTGGTCGGTGGCAACCAGGGCCTGGGCTTCCTGCTGGTGGATGCCGAAGGCCAGGGCAACACCGCCGGGGTGTTCGTGGCCATCGTCATGCTCACGCTGATCGGCGTGCTCGCTTACGGCGCCGTGGTCTGGGCCGAGAAGCGCGTTCTGCACTACCTCCCCAAAGCCATGCTGAGTAGCCAATGATGAGCAGCTTCAACAACCTTCTCGAAGGCCGCCGCGTGCTGGTCACCGGTGGCGCCCGCGGCCTGGGCTATGCCTTTGCCCAGGCCATCGCCCAGGCCGGTGCGCGGGTGGTCATCGCCGATGTGCTGGCAGGCCGTGTGCAACAGGCCGCCTGCGAACTGAGTGGCATGGGCCTGGATGTCAGCGGCGTCAGCCTGGACCTGGCCAGCCCCGAGTCCATCGACGCCTGCATCGAGCGCACGGTCAAGCGCCTGGGCGGCCTCGACGGCCTGGTCAACAACGCCTCGATCACCAACTCCGGCGGCAAAAGCTGCGAAGAGCTGGACATCGAGACCTGGGATCAGGTCATGCAAGTCAACGTGCGCGGCACCTGGCTGATGACCCGCGCCGCCCTGCCGGCCCTGCGTGAAAGCGGCCGTGGCGCGGTGATCAACCTGGCCTCCGACACCCCGCTGTGGGGTGCGCCGAACCTGCTGGCCTATGTCGCCAGCAAGGGCGCGGTGATCGCCATGACGCGCAGCCTGGCGCGCGAGCTGGGCAACGCCAACATCACCGTCAACGCCATCGCCCCCGGCCTGGTGCTGGTCGAGGCCACCGCCTACGTACCCGAGGCCCGCCACCGCCTGTACACCGAACAACGGGCCATCCAGCGCCCGCAACTGCCCGACGACGTCAGTGGCGCGGTGCTGTTCGCCCTGTCCGACCTGTCGCGCTTCATCACTGGACAAACCCTGCCGGTCAACGGCGGGTTCGTCATGCCCTGAGCAAAGGAGAATCCCATGACCGACCTTTCCCAACAGCAAGACGCCCCGAAATCCTGGGACCGCCCGGCCGACGCCGACCTCGCCAGCTGGATGCAGACCCGCATCGCCCGCTACGAGACCCGCCGCTACGACTGGGACGCGCTGAAGTTCCAGGCCGACTACGACCCCAAGTTCCGTCGCGCGCAGATGCGTTACGTGGGCACCGGCGGCACGGGTGTAGGCAGTGACATGAACACCATCGCGTCCGAGCACTTCACCTTCTCCACCATGGTCATCCCGGCCGGCCACGAAGGCCCGCCGCACCTGCACACCGATGTCGAAGAGGTGTTCTTCGTGCTGCGCGGCAAGCTCAAGGTGGTCATCGAAAAGGATGGCGAGCGCTTCGAGACCATCCTCACCGACCGCGACCTGATCTCGGTGCCGCCTGGGGTGTACCGCGAAGAGATCAACGTGGGCAATGAAGACGCCCTGATGTGCGTGATGCTCGGCGCCAAGAAGCCGGTCACCCCGACCTACCCGCCAGCGCACCCGCTGGCGTCGATCAAGCGCGGGTAAGCCGATGATGCCGATCACCCCCATCGCCCCGCTGCTCGCGCAGCTCGACCAGCGCTTCGGCGCCCGCCTGCTGCGCCTGAAACACGGCCAGCAAGCGGTGCGCGAAGCCGGCAGCGGCGAAGCCATCGTGCTGCTGCACGGCATTGGTTCGGGCGCGGCCAGCTGGTTGCAGGTGGCCCTTGGCTTGAGCGAGCGGGCGCGGGTGATCGCCTGGGATGCACCGGGCTATGGCCAGTCCGCGCCATTGCCAAACGCAGCGCCAAGCGCCTGCGACTATGCCGGGCGCCTGCTGCAGACGCTCGACGCCCTGGGCATCGCGCGCTGCGTGCTGGTCGGCCATTCCCTTGGCGCCCTGACCGCCGCCGCGTTCGCCCAGGCCCAAGCGGGCCGCGTCAGCCGTCTGGTGCTGATCAGCCCGGCACGCGGTTACGGGGCGCAACCCGATCAGGGCCAGGCGGTGCGCAACAAACGCCTGCACAGCCTGGAGCAGCTGGGCATCGAACGGATGGCCCGCGAGCGCAGCGCGCACTTGCTGGCCCCTGGCGCCAGCATCGAGGCCCTGGCCTGGGTGCAGTGGAACATGGCGCGGTTGCTGCCACAGGGCTACCGCCAGGCCATCGAACTGCTGTGTGGCGACCACCTGTTGCGCTACGCGCCGTTGGCGGTGCCCTGCGAGGTGCACGGCGGCAGCGCCGACTGCATCACCCGCGCCGACGACTGCCAGGCCCTGGCCGCAGCCCTCGGCGCGCCTTTCACGCTGATACCCGGCGCCGGCCATGCCTGCGCCATCGAACAACCCGACACGGTGACGGGCCTGCTGGCCCGCGCCCTGGACGCCTCTCTCACAGGTAGCGTGCTATGAACGATATGGATCCGTTGAAGGAAAACCAGGACAAGTACATTGTCCCGGGCCTGGAACGCGGCCTGCTGCTGCTGTGCGAATTCAGCCGGCAAAACCGTACCCTGACCGCCCCCGAACTGGCCCGGCGCCTGTCGCTGCCACGCTCGACCATCTTCCGCCTGCTGACCACCCTGGAAACCATGGGCTTCGTCACCCGCAGCGGCAACGAGTACCGCCTGGGCATGTCGGTGCTGCGCCTGGGCTTCGAATACCTGGCCTCGCTGGAGCTGACCGAACTGGGCCAGCCGCTGCTGGCACGGCTGTGCGACCACCTCAACTACCCGAGCAACCTGGTGGTGCGTGACGGCCGCTCGATCGTCTACGTGGCCAAGGTTTCGCCACCGTCGGTGTTCTCCAGCGCGGTCACCGTCGGCACCCGCCTACCCGCCCACGCCACCGTGCTGGGGCGCATCCTGCTGGCCGACCTGAGCCTGAACGAGTTGCGCGAGTTGTACCCGGAAGAACACCTGGAGCAGTTTTCGCCGTGCACACCGAAGACCGTGCTGGAGCTGTTCGACCTGGTCCAGGCCGACCGCCTGCGCGGCTATGTCAGCGGCGAAGGCTTTTTCGAACCGAGCATTTCCACGGTCGCAGCCCCGGTGCGCGATGCCAGCGGCCAGGTGGTGGCCGCGCTCGGCCTGACCATCCCCACCGTGCAGATCGGCCACGTCAATTTCGACAACCTGCTGGGCCAGGTACGGGGCAGCGCCGATGAGCTGTCGCGGCTGCTCAACTACACCCCTAACGCCGGCCTGGGCCGCGTCACTGCGCTGATGAGGGACTGAGATGAACCCCTATCAACTTCACGACAGCACGGTGATCGTCACCGGCGGCTCGTCCGGCATCGGCTACGCCTGCGTCGAACTGCTGCTCCAAGCGGGTGCCCGCGTGGCCTTCTGCGGGCGCAACGAAGGCCGCCTGCGCAGCGCCGAAACGCGGTTGCGCGAACGCTTCCCCGGAGCGCGCCTGCTGGCCCAGGTGTGCGACGTGCTCGACGCAGGTTCCGTGCAGGCCTTTGCCGCCGCCAGCCAGGCCGCGCTCGGCGCGGCCCAGGTGCTGATCAACAACGCAGGCCAGGGCCGCGTGTCGACCTTCGCCAGTACCACCGATGACGCCTGGAACGACGAGCTGCAGCTCAAGTTCTTCTCGGTCATCCACCCGGTACGCGCGTTCATGGCGCAGCTGCAAGGCCAGGCCAACGCCTCCATCGTGTGCGTCAACTCGCTGCTGGCCAGCCAGCCCGAGCCACACATGGTTGCCACTTCGGCGGCCCGTGCGGGGCTGAAGAACCTGGTGCGCTCGATGGCTTTCGAATTCGCCGAACAGGGTATCCGGGTCAACGGCATCCTCATCGGCCTGGTCGAGTCGGGGCAATGGCGCCGCCGCTTCGAGGCCCGCGAGGAGCGCGAACTGGACTGGCCGCAATGGACCGCGCAACTGGCACAACGCAAACAAATTCCCTTGGGCCGCCTTGGCCTGCCGAAGGAAGCGGCGCAGGCGATCCTGTTCCTCGCCTCGCCCCTGTCGGCCTACACCACTGGCAGTCATATCGATGTATCCGGAGGCCTGTCCCGCCATGCGTAACGAAAACACTGTCACCGTCGGTGCCGTCATCACCGCGTTCCTCGAGCAATGCGACGTCAAGGCGGCGTTCGGCGTCATCTCGATCCACAACATGCCGATCCTCGATGCCTTCGCCGTGCGCGGCAACATCCGTTTCGTCATGGCCCGCGGTGAAGCCGGGGCCACCAACATGGCCGATGCCTACGCCCGCAGCAGCGGCGGCCTGGGCGTGTGCCTGACCTCCACCGGCACCGCGGCCGGCAACGCCGCCGGGGCGATGGTCGAAGCGCTGACCGCCGGCACCCCGCTGCTGCACATCACCGGGCAGATCGAAACCCCGTACCTGGACCAGGAGCTGGCCTACATTCACGAAGCGCGCGATCAGCTGACCATGCTCAAGGCAGTGTCCAAGGCGGCGTTCCGCGTACGCAGTGTCGAAACCGCGCTAAGCACCCTGAAGCTGGCCGTGCAGACCGCCCTGACCGCGCCCACCGGCCCGGTCAGCGTCGAGATCCCGATCGATATCCAGTCGGCTTTCATCCCCATGCCAAGTGACCTGTCGCCGCTGCCGATCCCGGTTGCCGCACCGGCTACAGAAGCCCTCGACCTGGTCGCCGAACGCCTGGCCAGCGCCACCCGCCCGCTGCTGTGGCTAGGCGGTGGTGCGCGGCATGCCGGCGCGCAGGTCAAGCGCCTGCTCGACATGGGCGTCGGCGTGATCACCTCGACCCAAGGCCGCGGTGTGGTCAACGAAGACGACGCACGCTGCCTGGGTGCGTTTTCGCAGAACAAGCTGGTCGAAGGCTTCATGCAGACCTGCGATGCGCTGGTGGTGGCGGGCTCGCGCCTGCGCAGCAACGAGACCTTCAAGTACGCCCTGAAGCTGCCGCGCACCACCCTGCGCATCGACGTCAACCCGGCCATCGAAGGCCGCAGCTACCCCAGCGACCTGTTCATCTGCGGCGACGCTGCGCTGGCCCTGGAAGGCCTGGCCGACCGCCTGCAAGGCCGCCTGAACATCGACCCGAACTTCCTTGCCGAGCTCAAGGCCGTGCGCGAGCAGGCGCGCAAGCAACTGGTGGCAGACCTTGGCCCGTATGCGGCACTGGTCGAGCAGTTGCAGGCGCAGACCGGGCGCAACTTTACCTGGGTGCGCGACGTGACCCTGTCCAACAGCATCTGGGGCAACCGCCTGCTCAACCTCTATCACCCGCTCGCCGGCGTGCACGCGCTCGGCGGTGGCATCGGCCAGGGCCTGGCGATGGGTATCGGCGCGGCCGTGGCAGCGGCCGAAACCGCCCCGGGGCGCAAGGTGTTCGCCCTGGCCGGCGACGGCGGGTTCATCCTCAACCTGGGTGAACTGGCAACCCTGGTGCAGGAGAAAGCCAACGTAGTCATCCTGCTGATGAACGACCAGCGCTACGGCGTCATCCGCAACATTCAGGACGCCATCTACGGCGCCCGGCATGCCTATGTCGAACTGCACACGCCGGACTACAGCAAGCTTGCCGAATCGCTCGGCCTGCGCCACGGCCTGGTCAGCGACCTGAAACACTTCGGCGGGGTGCTCGAGGGCGCCCTGAGCGCACAAGGCCCGTTCCTGCTGGAAGTGGACATGCTCAGCGTCGGCGGTTTCGCCACCCAGTTCGCCGGCCCGCCCAACAGCGAAACCAAGGCGCAGAAGGCCACGGCCTGAGGACCCTGCCATGTTGCATATCACCATGATCGGCTGCGGCGCCATTGGCGTCAGCGTGCTCGAACTGCTGGAGCAAGACCCGCAGCTGTGTGTGGACGCGGTGATCGCCTCGGCCGGCTCCGAAGACCTGGTGCGCCAGCGCCTGGCCAGCTTTCGCCAGCCGCCACGGGTACTCACTGCCCTGCCCAGCGATCACTGCCCCGACCTGCTGGTCGAGTGCGCCGGCCACAAGGCCATCGAGGAACATGTGCTGCCAGCGCTGGAACGCGGCATCGCCTGCCTGATCGTGTCGGTGGGCGCGTTGTCCGAGCCCGGCCTGGTCGAACGCCTGGAAGCCGCAGCGGCGCGCGGCAACACGCGCATCGAGCTGCTGCCAGGCGCCATCGGTGGCATCGATGCCTTGTCGGCGGCCAAGGTCGGCGGCCTGGATGCGGTCACCTACACCGGCCGCAAACCGGCCCAGGCCTGGAAGGACACCCCGGCCGAGCAGGTGTGCACGCTGGGCACGCTCAGCGAAGCGACGGTGATCTTCGATGGCAGCGCCCGCGAAGCGGCGCGGCTGTACCCGAAGAACGCCAATGTGGCCGCCACCCTGTCGCTGGCGGGGCTTGGCCTGGACCGCACCCGGGTAACCCTGATCGCCGACCCGCACAGCGAAGAGAACGTGCACCAGGTCGAAGCCCGTGGCGCCTTCGGCCGCTTCGAGATGAGCCTGCGCGGCAAGCCGCTGGCGGCCAACCCGAAGACCTCGGCACTGACCGTCTACAGCGTGGTGCGCGCCCTCGGCAACCACGCCCATGCCATTTCCATCTAGGGGACTGCCAATGACTCTGGAACAGACCTTACCCATTTGCATCGCCGGCACCTGGCGCCTGGGTGGCGGCGAACGCTACGCCACCTGCTACCCCGCCACCGGCGAGCCGGTGGCCTGGCTCAATGCCGCCAGCCTGGAGGATGTCGAAGCCGCCGTGCAGGGCGCGCACCAGGCCTTTTTGCACAGCGGCTGGGCCCAGCGCAAACCGCATGAGCGCGCCGCTGTGCTGTACCGCATCGCCGGGCTGATCCGCGAGCGTGCCGAAGAGCTGGCGCAACTGCAGCGCCAGGACAACGGCAAGCCGATCAACGAGACCCGCGCCCTGGTCGCCAGTGCTGCGGGCACCTTCCAGTTCTTCGCTGCCGCCTGCGAAACGCTGGAAGAAACCATCACCCCGTCGCGCGGCGACTTCGTCAGCATGAGCGTGTACGAGCCGATGGGCGTAGTCGCGGCGATCACCCCGTGGAACTCGCCGATCGCCAGCGAGGCGCAAAAGGTTGCCCCGGCCCTGGCCGGCGGCAATGCGGTGGTGATCAAGCCGGCGGAAATCACCCCGCTGCTGGCCCTGCAACTGGCCCGCATCTGCGAAGACGCCGGGCTGCCCAAGGGCCTGGTCAGCGTGCTGCCGGGCAAGGGTTCGCTGCTGGGTGACGCCTTGACCCGCCACCCACTGGTCAAGCGTGTGTCGTTCACCGGCGGTACCCGCACCGGCAAGCACATCGCCCATATCGCCGCCGACAAGATGATGCCGGTGTCGCTGGAGCTGGGCGGCAAGTCGCCAACCATCGTGCTGGAAGACGCCGACCTCGACCACGCCGTGGCCGGTGTGCTGTACGGCATCTTCAGCTCCTCGGGCGAGGCTTGCATCGCAGGCTCGCGGCTGTTCGTCGCCCGTGCCCTGTACGAGCCATTCATGGCCCGCCTGACCGCCGCCGCCGCGCAACTGCGCCTGGGCGACCCGGCCGATGAAAACACGCAGATGGGCCCGCTGATCAGCGCCGGCCACCGCGAATCGGTGGAGCGCTACGTGGCCCTGGGCCTGGCTGAAGGTGGCCGCCTGCGCCTGGGCGGCCAGCGCCCGAGCGGCGGCCTGTTCGACCAGGGCTACTTCTACCCGCCGACCATCCTCGAAGGCCTGAGCAACCACCAGCAGGTCTGCCAGGAAGAAATCTTCGGCCCGGTGCTGGTCGCCATGCCGTTCGACAACGAAGAGCAACTGCTGGCCCAGGCCAACGACAGCCTCTACGCGCTGGCCGCCGGCATCTGGAGCCGCGACTACAAGCGTGCCTGGGCCTTGGGCCGCAAGCTGCAGGCCGGCACGGTGTGGATCAACACCTACAAGCAGTTCTCCATCTCGACGCCCTTCGGCGGCTGGCGTGACAGCGGCCTGGGCCGTGAAAAAGGCCGCCTGGGCATCCTGCAGTACATGGAACAGAAGAGCCTCTACTGGGGCATGAACCAACAACCGCTGGCGTGGGCTGGCGTGGAGGCAGGGCAATGAGCGTACTGGGCATCGACGAAGTCACCTATGGCGTGGAAGACCTCGCCACCTGCGCGCGCTTCTTCGCCGACTGGGGCCTGAGCAAGGTCAGCGAGCAGCCCGACGAGGTGGTCTTCGAAACCCTCAACGGTTGCCGCGTGGTGCTGGCGGCCATCGACAAACCTGGCCTGCCACCGGCCATCGAGCCCGGCTCGACCGTGCGCGAGGTGGTGTGGGGCGTCGCAAGCCAGGCAGACCTGGCGCTGTACAGCCAGCGCATCGCCAACGACCCGGGTTTCGTCGAAGGCAACGGCCGCATCGGCTGCACCGACCCCAACGGCCTGGCGATCCGCCTGCAGGTCACCCGCAAGCACGCACTGGACATCGAGTGCAGCGGCCACAACACCTGGCAGACCAAGGGCCGGATCAACAAGCCGGCACCGGTCTACGAGCGCGCCACCCCCATCGAAGTGGGCCACGTGGTGTTCTTCGTCAAGGACGTGAATGCCTGTGAAGCCTTCTACCACGAGCGTTTCGGCTTCCAGGCCTCGGACCGTTACCCCAACCGCGGCGCGTTCCTGCGTACCGCCGAAGAAGGCGGCCACCACGACCTGTTCATGCTGCAGCTACCGGCCCCACGCGCCGGGCTCAACCACGTGGCCTTCACCGTGCGTGACCTGCACGAAGTGTTCGGCGGCGGCATGCATATTTCCCGCTGCGGCTGGGCCACCGAGATCGGCCCGGGCCGGCACCCGGTG
Organism: Pseudomonas sp. LFS044; assembly: GCF_047978245.1. Taxonomy (NCBI): domain Bacteria; kingdom Pseudomonadati; phylum Pseudomonadota; class Gammaproteobacteria; order Pseudomonadales; family Pseudomonadaceae; genus Pseudomonas; species Pseudomonas sp. LFS044. The sequence continues at coordinate 4,191 of NZ_JBFPFX010000007.1, read as the reverse complement.
TCGTCGGCGTTCTTCTGGTACTTCAAGAACCCGGCCGGGGCGCTGGTTGAATACTACGCCGACGAAGACCAGTTGACCGGCGACTGGCAGCCGCGTGAATTCGAACCCGGCCCCACGGTGTTCGCCGAATGGGCGATCGCCGGTGGCATCGATGGCAATACCCGACGCCAGCAGAATATCGAAGCGCCGCAAGGCAAGTTCCTCACCGACAAACCCAAGAACAATTGAGGCCACTCCCATGAGCACACCCGAGGTTTACCTGCAGCCGCACCAGGCGCGCAAACGCCCCAACACGCCGTTCGAAGACCTGCTCGGCGACTCGATCGAACGCGCCTACGGCAACGGCGTGAGCGAGCTGGGCGAATTGCTCGCGCACCTCAACCTGGCCGGCCCGCCCTGCCCGCTGACCCGCGGTGAATGGACCGAAGACTCCTTCAAAACCCTGATGGCACGGCTGGGCGAATGACCCGCCGGAGGTAGAACAAAATGAACATGCAGATTACCGTCGACCCTGTTGAACAGCACCTGGCCAACGGCCTGAAAGACCTCTGGTTCCCGGTTTTACCGTCGCAGCTGCTGGGCGAAAAACCCGTCTCGATTCGCCGCCTCGGCTACAAGATCGCCCTGTGGCGCGACAACGACGGCAGCGTGCACGCCCTTGAGGATCACTGCCCGCACCGCGGTGCGCCACTGTCCCAGGGGCCGGTGCTGGGCGACCGCCTGCAGTGCCCGTACCACGGCGTCGAAGTACGCTGCGATGGCACCGTCACCAAGGTGCCGGGCAGCCCCGGCTGCAAGCTCGAAGGCAGCCGCCCGACGCGGATGTTCCATACCCGCGAGGCGGCGGGTGCGATCTTTTTGTTCAACGCCACCGACCCGCACCTGGCCACGCCGCCGGAGCTGGTGCTGCCCGAGCAGCTGACCTCGCCCGAGTGGAGCAGCTTCCTCTGCTACACCGAGTGGAAAGGCGACTACCGCTACGTGCTCGACAACGTCATGGACCCGATGCACGGCACCTACCTGCACAAGATGTCGCACTCCATGAGCGAAGGCGAAGCCACCGCCAAGTTCGTCACCCGTGATACCGACCAAGGCTTCTTCTTCGAGAAGGAAGGCCAGCGCGGGGTCAACTTCGACTGGACCGAGTTCCTCGACAACGGCTGCCACTGGCTGCGCCTGGAAATCCCCTACCCGAAGACCGGCGGCCCGGGCGGCAACTTCACCATCATCGGCAGCTACACACCGAGCAGCCGTGCCCTGTCGGCAGTGTTCCACTGGCGCGCACGGCCGCTGACCGGCTGGCAGCGCGACACCTGGCGCTTCCTCTACAAGAACCGCCTGGAGGCACGCCACTGGGCGGTGCTGGAGCAGGACCGGGTGCTGCTGGAGTTCATGGAATTCGACGCCAACCAGCGCGAAAACCTTTACCAGCACGACCTGGGTGTGGTGCGCCTGCGCCGTTACCTGAAGGGCAAGGCCAAGGAACAGCTGGCCCTGATCGAAACCCAGCAACTGGCCTGAGCCTGAGGTGACCGATGTCCAACTCTTGCACCCTAAGCGCGCTGGTGTACACCCTGCGCCATGAAGCCGAAGGCATCATCAGCGTCGAGCTGCGCCCGTGGGGCGATACCGTTTTCACGCCGTTCGAAGCCGGTTCGCACATCGACCTGCACCTGCCCAACGGCCTGGTACGCAGCTACTCGCTGCTGAACGCCCCGAGCGACCAGGGCCGTTATGTGGTCGGCATCCTGCGCGACCGCGCCAGCCGCGGCGGCTCGCGCTACGTTCACGAACAACTGCGGGTGGGCACGCAGTTGCAGATTTCCCAGCCACGCAACAACTTCGCCCTCGACACCCGCGCCAGCCACAGCGTGCTGGTGGCTGGCGGCATCGGCATCACGCCGATCTATTGCATGTTCCGCCAGCTGCTGGCGCTGGGGCGCTCGGCCGAACTGATCTACTGCGCCCGCTCGCGCGCCGAAGCGGCATTGGTTGACGAGATCAGTGGGCTGGGGGCGAAGGTGCTGTACCACTTCAACGACGAAAAAGGCGGCCTGCCGGACCTTGCCAGTTACCTGGCCGGGCGCCCTGCGGACACGCACTTCTACTGCTGCGGGCCGACACCGATGCTCGATGCCTTCGAGCAGACCTGCGAACGGCTCGGGTACCCGCATGCGCATATCGAGCGGTTCACCGCCGCCGAAGTGGCCGCTTCGGAAGATGCCCAGGACAGCTACAGCGTCGAGCTGAGCAAGTCGGGCAAGACGGTCAGCGTCGAGCCAGGGTTGAACCTGCTGGATGTGCTGCTCGAAGCCGGCTGCGATATCGAATACAGCTGCCGCGAGGGGGTCTGTGGCTCGTGCGAAACCCGCGTGCTGGAGGGGGATGTGGACCACCGCGACGGGGTGCTGAGCAAGGCTGAGCGGGCGGCGAACAAATCGATGATGGTGTGTGTCTCGGGCTGCAAGAGCCGGCGCCTGGTGCTCGACCTTTGAATCGGTGCCGGCCTCTTCGCGATCCGACTTGCCCCGCGAAGAGGCCGGCACTGACACCCTAAAACAATAAAAACCACCCCCCGTTTTCCGCATTCAGCCAGCCAATCCAATCATCCCTTGATGGGATGATGCCCCGCTGCTGCCTGCGAAAACTCCCCAACCTTGCAGGGCACAACATGAACAGGTACCTGATCACCCTCGGTCTGCTGGTCACCGCATGCTCAAGCTTCGCCTCCGAACCCGGCCCCGCCGCCCCGGACCAGCCGCCCACCGCGAAAAAGCCCTTCCCGCACATCGCCTGGCGCAGCGACGACGGCCAGAGCAGCCTCGACATCGGCGGCGCCTTGCGCGTCAATTACCGCGACGAACACTGGGACACCACCGAGAACAACGGCCGCTTCCTCTTCGACACCTTCCGCCTGGACGTGCAGGCCAGCCATCGCCAACTGTTCAGCGATGTCGGTTACTGGTTCCAGGACGACGGCAAGCGCTCCATCGACCGCGGCTACATCGGCTACCGCTTCAGCCCGCAAGCCAACCTGCAACTGGGCGCACCATTCAAACCGTTCGGCCTGGAGCCCTACCCGCAGTTCGGCTGGAGTTATCACATCCCATTCTTCATGGGTTACGGCGTCAGCGCCGGCACGGGCCTGAAGTACAGCTACAAGGACGCGCAATGGGACCTGCAACTGGGCTACTTCCCGCGCATGCTGCCGTCGAGCCTGCGCTATTCGCCGGAGGTCGGGCGCTACGCCGACCTCGACGACAACGCCGTGCCGTTCACCCAGTCGCGCCAGGACAACGAAAAGCGCAACCAGCTCAACGCCCGCGTCGCCCGTACATTCAATGGCGATGGCTGGAAGACCGAGCTGGGCGCTTCACTGGCCGCTGCCCAGCTGTACAACGCCACTACCCATGATGACGGCGACTACTGGGCGGGCGGCGTGCACGCGCTGTTCAACACCGGCCCCTGGACCGTGACCGGCCAGGCAATCCGCTACGAATACGACCCGAAAAACCCGGCGGGCGTCAGCGACGACGCGGTGCTGATGGGCGGCAACGGCCTGACCCCGGCCTACCTGATCGCCGCCAAGGCGACCATTGCCGCAGTCAACGTTGGCTACGACATATTTACCCCGAAGCTTGGGCAGTTGAAGAAGATCAAGCTCTATACCGACTACAGCCGCATGATGAAGGATGAGCACGGTTGGGACGATTCGCAGATGTTCACCGTCGGCGCGCAGTTCCTGGCCATGCCGATCATGGCCTGGGTCGACCTGACCTGGGCGCGCAATGCCAACCCGTTCGGTGGGGCGGAAAATGGCACGGGGTGGACCAGCACCGGTTCGGTGGGCAGTAACGACTGGTATTACCGGACCAATATCAACATCGGCTATTACTTCTGAAATTTTGATTCTGTCTCTCCCGGCCTCATCGCCGGCAAGCCGGCTCCCACAGATACATCACTCTTCTCGAGCACTGTGCAGTACCTGTGGGAGCCGGCTTGAACTGGCTTAATGATCCCGGACACCTCTTAAGGGCGATATGATTCGCCCAATCAGGAGGTTCCATGCAAGAACGAAAGACCTATACCCGCGAGTTCAAGCAACGTGCTGCCAGCATGGTTCTTGATGACAACGGCTCGATTCCAGATGTTTGTGCGTCGATGGAGGTCGGCCCTACGGCGCTGCGCCGC